>NZ_NPJB01000061.1:0-271 GCF_002251345.1 Prevotella sp. P4-119
CTTCCCATTCCGAACAGAGAAGTTAAGCCCACTTGCGCCGATGGTACTGCAATGCAATGCGGGAGAGTAGGAGGCCGCCATCTTTTACAAAGCACCTTGTTTCAGCAATGAAGCAAGGTGCTTTTTTCGTTTCCTCCCTTTACGGATCCACGGAACACACAGAGTACACTCTAAGTTTGCAGAAGAATGCGACGCAGTCGCATAAATGTTAAATAATCAAGGTAAAACTATGATTGCTAAAGACAGTTTCGTACCTTTGTTGTAAAAAGGT
>NZ_NPJB01000062.1:0-252 GCF_002251345.1 Prevotella sp. P4-119
ATCGTGGGGTAAGGGGATGGTGGCTACATATTGATGTTGTGCTGTTGCTTTTTACTGAAAGCTGCTACTAACGACTCATAAATCTACCCTTAATCGTGTATTGGATGATAGTTGCGGATTTTAGGATAAAAATCTTTTTTCGTCATTGTCAATTATTTTGTTGTATTAGTATTTTTGAACAGCACAAACGCACAGAGCCTTCCGCCGGTGCCACTGACTGACACCTGCGGAAGGCTCTGTGTATGATGTTAT
>NZ_NPJB01000063.1:0-236943 GCF_002251345.1 Prevotella sp. P4-119
AGTAGCGGGTTCCTTCAGCCTTCAGCTCATAAGAGTCGGAGAAGTATCGGTTATTCTGCTTGTCGTACCATTTGCGTCTTCTGACGATTAGATCAACACCTTTGTCGCGGATCGGGAAGTCACGTATGGTTACGGCTTCACAGAACCCTTTGGATTCAATCTCCGGGTTCTCTTTATATTCAGCCTTAACCGATTCGTCAAGATAGATGCGGATAAGGGATGCCTCTTCTTCTACACGTACTACTTCAAAATTTGAAAGTATCTCTGATGGCAGAATTAACTGTGCCAATGCTAATAGTCCTTGATTGTTCATGGTGCAAAGATATAAATTTTCTGTAGAATCAAAGAATATTCCCCCCTAGGTTTATCGGGTGAGCCCTCGTGACGTGTTCCATGCCGTGGGCACGGTCGAAATCAGCATACCGTGGGAGGATCTGTGTCTCCACAAAATCTATCAAATCAAGACTGGGATTATTGTTGTTCATAGAAAATGGGCTTATTTTTTGCAAATGTACGCAATAATCTGTACTTTTGCAAGACTTTACAGACAAAAAAACATATAATGAACGAAGAGAATATCAAACAAAACTCCTGGAAAGCCTGGCTGTTGGCAGTCCGTCCCAAGACCCTCACCGGTGCCGCCGTACCCGTCATGATAGGTAGCGCCTTGGCGTATGTCGATGCCCAAGCCTATGGCGACGATGTCTTCAACTGGCTGTCGGCATCCCTGTGCCTGCTGTTTGCATTGGTCATGCAGATCGACGCCAATCTCATCAACGACTTCTTCGACTATGCCCATGGCAACGACGACAGCACCACCCGTCTCGGTCCTTTGCGTGCCTGCACCCAGGGCTGGGTGTCTCTCGATGCCATGAAGCGTGCCATCGCCCTGACCACATGCGTGGCGTGTGTGGTAGGTCTGCCCCTTATCATCTTCGGCGGCCTCGAAATGATTCTGGTCGGCATCTGCTGCGTAGCCTTTTGTTTTCTCTACACCACCCACCTGTCCTACCTGGGCTTGGGCGACATCCTCGTGTTGATCTTCTTCGGCATCGTCCCCGTCTGCATCACCTACTATATACAGTTGCATACCGTCACGCCTTCTGTCGCTATAGCGTCCGTTGCCTGTGGACTGGTCATCGACAGTCTGCTCATCGTCAACAACTATCGCGACCGCGACAACGACCGGCGCGTCGGCAAGGTCACCCTTGCAGTGCGCATCGGTCCGCTTTGGACAGAGCGCCTCTACCTGCTGTTGGGCGTGGCGAGCTGCCTGTTGGGGATCGTGTTCTGGTATCAGGATCATCCCCTCGCCTTCTTCCTGCCCCTGATCTATCTGGTGCTCCATGTGTTCACCTGGTTGAAGCTGCGCCACATCAATCATGGTCGTCGCCTCAACGAGTGTCTGGGGGAGACCGCCCGCAACATGCTGCTCTACGGCATCATGGTGTCGGTGGGATTGCTCCTTCTTTGAAGCAGAAGAAGTAGAGGCACGCCAGTATCGCCAGCAACACCAGTGTCACAATGGTTTTCAGCAGACAGCCTGCTATGCGCTTGACTATCACAAAGCCGATGATAATCATGACCAACAGTATGATATATATTTGCATGGTTTCTATTCAGCAATTACTTAAACAATGATCGGAATGAGGCGGGGATGGGTGTTTCAAACTCCATCCGTTCGCGTGTGACGGGATGCACCATGCACAGCATATAGGCATGGAGGCAGAGTCTGTGGAGCGGATTGTCGCCGTTGCCGTATTTCACGTCGCCACACACGGGATGTCCCATGTCTGCCGTATGCACACGGATTTGGTTCTTGCGTCCTGTTTCCAGTTTAAACTCAGCGAGGGTATGGTCGGTGGTGCGCTGCAACACCTTGAAATGTGTCACGGCATATTTTCCGCCGTTATCCACAGGCGATGAGTAGGTGACATACGCCTTATTGTCCTTCAGCCAGTTTGCCACCGTACCGCTGT
Organism: Prevotella sp. P4-119; assembly: GCF_002251345.1. Classification (NCBI taxonomy): domain Bacteria; kingdom Pseudomonadati; phylum Bacteroidota; class Bacteroidia; order Bacteroidales; family Prevotellaceae; genus Prevotella; species Prevotella sp. P4-119. Next base: position 1,980 of record NZ_NPJB01000063.1, read on the forward strand.
CGTCCTTCATCTCTCCGCTGACCACAGCCACATAGCGTCTGTCGAAGACGATATCGTGCCAGTTGTGTTCCAGAATCTGTTCTGTCTCGATATCCTTGGCATATACCATCAGTCCGCTGGTATCGCGGTCGAGGCGATGCACCACGTGTGCAGTACATTTCTGGTGACTCTTCCTGAAATAGTCGTCGAGCACCGTTTTCACGTTCAGCGAACTGTGTCCTGCTGCCATCGAGAGTATGCCGATATTCTTTTCTATCACGATAATCCATCGGTCCTCATATACTATTTTCAGCCATCGGCTCTTAAACTGCGTTTGGTTGCGCTTGGTGCGACTGACTGCCACCTTCATGCCTGGTTTCAGCAGGAAGTCGAACTGGGTGACGGTTTTCCGGTCCACTCTCACTCCCCTGCCCTGCAGTGTCAGTTTGATTTTGTTGCGACTCTGTTCCACGGTCTCGAGCAGAAATTCCAGTAGTGGCTGTTCCTTCTTCACCGTATAATGGGCATAATCGCCCTGCTGATTATAAGGATTATATTTCATTGTCATATCATCTATTAACCCAAAATGCTTCATCTTTGACCATAGTCAAAAGCACACATTGTGCAAAGGTACGATTAAGTGAGTGAAAAACCAAAGAAATTTGTGTTTTTCCGAGCGTGAGTACCTAAAATCCGTAGGATTAAAGGTACGAATAAGCGAGAGAAATACAAAAGAAAAATACTTTTTTCTTTGCTTTACTGCTTATGAGTACCTTCGACCGACAGGTCAGAGGTACGAATAAGCGAGAGAATAACCAAAAATAGCTTTTTTTTGCCGTAAGACGTAGGACATTTGTCCCTTAACTTCTCTCTTACTTCCCTCTTACTTCCCTCTTACTTCCCTCTAACTTCCCTAACTTCCCTCTAACTTCTCTCTAACTTCTCTCTAACTTCCCTAACTTCCCTCTAACTTCCCTCACACCAAATCTCAAACTAACTGTGCTTGCCCAACCGTTGGTCTATCACGCAATCCACTCCGATAAGACTGCCGGAGAATATCAGACACTGCGCCACAAACCACAATACCGACTCGCTGATCTCGCCCGTAGGCGGAGTGAAAAATCCCATGAAGGCAAACACGATGGCTGTGATGATGCAGAGCAGCGATGCCGTCTGCTTATAACGGATACTCTTCATGATAAGAATCTGCTGTTAGGGCAGTGCCCCTCTCGCCTCAGGGGAGCGAGGCACTGCGGTTAGGTTCAGCCCTCCACTCCGCTACCGCCGCTTGGGGTACCGCCAGAGGTGCTGCCAGTTGACGAGCTACCGCCGCCACCGTTTGACCCCGGGTTGTTGTCGGTCACCTTTACAGGGATGGGCAAGAGTCCCTCCTTGTTGGCCTCCTTGATACCCATGCACTCGTAGGCGTGGCGGTCTGCGCGAGTCGTTGAGGTGTTGTTAAACTTGCCGCCGAGCTTCTTGCCGCTGAAGGGGAGGAAGCGGAGGTTCACACCGGCAATCTGTGCCACATCAAACTTGGATGGGTCGCTGACCGCCTTCTTGCCGTCGTTGCGGATGGAGTTGTAGAACGTTCCGAGTTCGCCCAGCTTCACCTTGTAGCCCTGCGCCAGCAGTTCGTTGATGCAGTCAACCATTTTGGTCATCACTCCGACCACCACGTCGCGGGTATAGACTGATCCGTGGTCTGAGATGTGGGCTGCCAGCTCGTCAAGGTTCACGGTGCCCTGCGAAACGGGTTTTGCGTAATACTTGCCGTAAGAGTTGCTCTTGGAGTTCATACTCTTCTGCAGGCAGTAGCGAATAGTAGTCAGTGTACTCATAATAGAAACGAATTTAGTTAAACAAAGAAGAAAATTATCGCCTGCAAAGGTACGGGTATGCTTTGGCGAAATGTCAGTTAATGTCACTTATTGCCACTTATGCCGTGTTAAAAGAACTTAAAGTCGGGCGCTGCGCCTCGCTTCTTTTGCCCCATTGCGGCAAAGGCAGTAACTTTGCGTAAAAATAAAATCATCTGATTATTATGCCTACACTACGTCCTTACACCTCCATGAGCCGCACCCGTCTGGCACAGCTCTACTGCCCCGACGTCACCCCTCGCCATGCCTGGCGCACGCTGAAAGCATGGATGGATCGCTGCCGTCCGCTCATCGCCCGCCTCCGCTCGCTCGGCTACGACGGCCGTCAGCGCATCCTCTCGCCAGCCATGGTAGCCGCCATTACGGAGTATCTCGGAGAGCCTTAAAACGCCGAACGTCAATCGACGAGGGCGATTGGCAATATCTCCTTCGACGATTGGCGTTATCGCCACCGCCGAACGGCATACCTCGCGTGCGCCCCTGTTTACTGCCGATTCGGGCAGTTGCCCGAAAAAGGTTACGATTTGAAACCCTTGTTGCGAAAGAATAGAAACTTTAACAGAAGTGTTAATGCAAATTAACGTTTTTTTTTTGTTAACGCAAAGGTTCGTACCTTTGCAGCCGAGGTCCAGCCTTACGGATACAGCGGTATTCGGTCAAGTAACAAGTAACAAGTAACAAGTAACATTCAAAAGAAAAGCAACGAACGAATAAGGATGTAAACTTTATTATATTATTATAATATATAATATTATAATATATAATAAAATTATATACCTTACAAATTCTTAGCTTTTACCAAACTTGCACTGCTTGTACACCGTATGTTACTTGTTACTTGTTACTTGTTACTTATTCACTAACCCTCAAAATAACGAGCTATGACAAAAGAAAAAGAAAACCCCAGTACCGAGAAATCGCAAATCATCAGCGAACTGGCAAACAAACTCGGATTCAGTGTTGACCTGCTGCAAAGCGTAGTTGGTAACAGAATTAAAGGAACGTTTTCGTTAAGCCAAATGAGCAGAATAAAGCTCGCTTAAACTCAGCCATGGCGAGAAAACGAAGGGTGAAAACCAACGTTTTCGTTAAGCCAAATGAGCAGAATAAAGCTCGCTTAAACTCAGCCATGGCGAGAAAACGAAGGGTGAAAACCAACGTTTTCGTTAAGCCAAATGAGCAGAATAAAGCTCGTTTAAACTCTGCCATGGCGAGAAAATGAAGGATGATAAGAAAACAACTTGCAACTTTTTCAAATGATGTTTTGTGATTTTTTCAACAATAGCAGGGAAAGCGCAAACAGCCGTTAAGGGGAGCGGTCGAAGTGTTAAAATGCGCCAAAAAGCAATGCCATTTTGGCAGTTTAACAGATTTTGCGTCTATATTTGCACCCAGTTTCACGAAAACGGGAATTATAACATCAAAAAAACATAAAAAGAACATGAAAAAGATTGTGAAAAGCATTTTGCCAGCGGTCTATCTGATGGTGATCGCATTTTCTGCTGCATCGTGCAACAAAACCCAGGCGGCTCCTGCTGCTGCTCCGGGACAACCAGTGGATCTGACTTACGCTGCCGACAAGGCTCTGCCTTCGGTGGTTTACATTAAATCGGTGATCAACTCCAAGGTGCAGACCGTGGAATATGCCGACCCCTTTGAGGATTTCTTCTCAGACCCCTTCGGCGGCTTCTTCGGCCGCGGGCAGAACGGCAACAACGGAAGCCGCAAGCGACAGGTGCAGACCCCGAGACAGGCTGCTGCGGGCAGCGGTGTGATCATCTCTGCCGACGGATATATCGTGACCAACAACCACGTGGTGGACGGCGCTGACGAACTGACCGTTACGCTCAACGAGAACAGTAAGGAGTATTCAGCCCGCATCGTCGGTGCCGACAAGACCACCGACCTGGCACTCATCAAGATTGACGCTAAGAATCTGCCTGCCATCGCCATTGCCAATAGCGACAATGTGAAAGTGGGCGAATGGGTACTGGCTATAGGCAACCCCCTCGGACTGAACAACACAGTGACTGCGGGCATCATCTCTGCCAAGGCTCGCCAGATGGGCGAAGGCGTTTCGTCGATGATTCAGACCGACGCTGCCATCAACCAGGGAAACTCGGGCGGCGCGCTCGTCAATACACGCGGCGAACTGGTCGGCATCAACGCGATGATATACTCTCAGACCGGACAGAACATCGGTTATGGCTTTGCCATTCCTACCGCCATCATGAACAAGGTGGTCGCCGACATCAAACAGTACGGTACCGTGCAGCGTGCCATGATAGGCATCAAGGGCAGCGACGTCAGCACCTATGTGGATGTGGAGAAGGAAAAGGGCAACCAACTCGACCTTGGCACCATGGAAGGCATCTATGTGGCCGAAGTGGTGGAGGATGGTGCTGCCGCCTCGGCAGGACTGAAGAAGGGCGATGTCATCACGAGCATCGACGGCCAGAAGATCAAGAAGTTTGGCGAACTGCAGGGCATCATCGCCCAGAAGCGCCCCGGCGATAAACTGACTGTCACCTATCTGCGCAACAAGAAGAGCCATTCCGCTACGCTGACGCTGAAGAACGAACAGGGCACTACCAAGGTGGTGAAGAATGCCGACCTCGATGTACTGGGCGGTACGTTCCGTGCCGTCACCAGCAGCCAGAAGGAGCAATTGAACATCGGCTATGGTCTGCAGGTGGCTAAGATCAGCGGCGGCAGACTGAAAGAGGCTGGTGTGCCCCAGGGCTTCATTATCCAGCGCGTGAACGAACAGCCGATGAAGTCGGTGGAGGACCTGCAGAATGCGGTGAAGGAAACTTCAACCTCCAAGGATCCTGTACTCTTCATCCAGGGTGTGTTCCCCACTGGCAGGAAGGGGTACTTCGCCGTTCCTCTGGTCAACGAGTAATACCAGTAAAACGATACGCCATCCATTACGGATGATGCACATACAGCGTGCCGCCTTGAAGCGATTCAGGGTGGCACGTTTTTTTTCTCCATTATTAATTTATTCAAGTTTCGCAACTGAGGGAATTGATTGAAGTTAAAGAAGTTATCACTCCCTACGGTCGTTCGGGAAGTTAAGAGACAATAGCCTTTTGCCGTAAGACGTAGGACATTTGTCCCTTAACTTCTCTCTAACTTCCCTCTAACTTCCCTCTAACTTCCCTTAACTTCCCCACATGCGAAGCAACTGAGGGAATTGATTGAAGTTAAAGAAGTTATCACTCCCTACGGTCGTTCGGGAAGTTAAGAGACTTGAATTAAAAAACATTAAAAGGCACTACAAATCGGCGCAAAAGCTTTGCTTATCATAACAAAATACTTACTTTTGCACACAATATCCTAATCGCGAGAAAATCATTATTAACAAAAACGTAAAATATGAAACCAAAAAATCTATTGGCAGCGGCCATGCTACTGTTAGGTGCAACACCAACGACGGCACAGCAAATGCCACCTATCCCCGTGGATAGCAAGGTGAAGATTGGTCATCTGGACAACGGACTGACCTACTACATCCGCAAAAACAATTTCCCTGAGCATGTGGCAAGCTTCTATATCGCACAGAAGGTCGGTTCTATCAACGAGAACGAGGACCAGCGCGGACTGGCACACCTCTTGGAGCATCTGGCATTCAACGGCACAGAACACTTCAAAGACAATACCCTACAGGAATATCTGCAGAGCATCGGCGTGGAATACGGTCGCAACCTCAATGCCTATACCAGTATTGACAAAACGGTGTATTTCTTCACCGATGTGCCCACCACCCGACCAACGGCTGTGGATTCGTGTATGCTGATACTGAAAGACTGGAGCAACGGCATCTCGCTGACGCAGAAAGCCATAGACGACGAGCGCGATGTGGTGCACAATGAGTACCGCATGCGCATGGTGGGTCAGCAGCGCATGATCGAGCGCAGTCTGCCTCGCCTCTACCAAAACGAGAAATACGGCTTCCGCATGCCTATCGGACTGATGAGCGTCATCGACGGATGCAACCCCGAAACCCTGCGCGACTACTATCGCAAATGGTATCGCCCAGACAACCAGGCCATCATCGTGGTGGGCGATGTGGACGTAGATCATATCGAAGCACAGATCAAGACGCTGTTTGCCGACATCAAGGTGCCTGCCGATGCCGCCAAAGTGATACCAGAGCAGGTAAGCCCCAACGATACCGCAATCTATGTGGTGGATAAGGACAAGGAACAGCAGTTTGACCTCTTCCTCATAAACATGAAGCACAAAGCTATTCCCGATGAGATGAAGGTCAACATGGACTATCTCCTCATGAAATACATGGACAATGCACTCACCCTCATGCTGAACACCCGATTCAGCGAGAAAGCCAAGGAGCCCGACTGCCCCTATCTGCAGGCTGTGGGCGACAATGGCGATTACCTCATGTCGAGAACCTGCGGTGCCTTCACGCTGACAGGACTCGCCAAGGAAGGTCAAGTCAAGGAGGCGTATGCCGCTGTATTGCGTGAAGCCAAGCGTGCGCACGACTTCGGTTTCACTGCTACAGAATATCAGCGTGCCAGGGACGAGATCAAAAGTCAGATAGAGAAAAGCCTTGCCAATAAGGACAAAATGAAGAATGAGCAGTTTACCACACAGTATGTGGATCACTTCATTGCCAACGAACCTATCCCCTCGATAGAAGACGAGAGTGCTATCCTGCAACAGCTCATCCCCAACATCCCCGTGGAGGTGATCAATATGTATGCCAAGAAACTCATCTGCAACAGCGATACCAACTTCGTGACGCTGATGATGATGCAGGAGAAAGACGGTAAGGCATACCCCACCGAACAGCAGTTGGCTGACATTGTGAAAGGGGTGAGGGCTGAGAAACTCGAAGCCTACGTGGATCACGTGAAGAACGAACCCCTCATTGCCCAGCTGCCTAAGGCTGGCAAGATCAGGAAGACCGTAGAGAATAAGGTGTTGGGATATAAGGAACTGACACTGTCTAACGGTGCGAAGGTCATCATGAAGAAGACCGACTTCAAAGACAACGAGATTCTCTTCTCTGCAAAAGCCAAGGTGGGATATTCGGCATTTGAGAAAGCCGATCAGAGCAGTGTGATGCTGATGACCCAGGCACTGGATGCCAGCGGTCTGGGCAATTTCACCAACGCAGAACTGGAAAAGGCCATGGCTGGCAAGCAGGCGAGTGTCAAATTCACCATGGATCCGTTCTACCACGGATTGAGCGGTAAGAGCACTCCGAAGGATATCGAGACGCTGATGCAACTCATCTACCTCGACATGACAGCAGTGAAGAAAGACGAGAAATCGTTTGCCAACCTGCAGAACACCTATGCCACCATCCTTGCCAACCAGAGCAACAACCCCAACCTCGTGTTCCAAGACTCAGTACAGAGCACCGTATATCTGGGTAGCAAACTGGCACGCATACCTTCTGCCGACGATATCAAGGCCATCAACTACGACCGTCTGCTGGCCATAGGTAAGCAGTATTATGGCAATGCCAAAGACTTCACCTTCTATTTCGTGGGCAACTACGACGAGGCTACACTTCTGCCACTCATCGAACAGTATATCGCTTCGCTGCCTGCAAAGGGCTGCACCCTGCAAAACAAGGACATCCCCTACGCAAAAGGCAAGGTGAGCAACGTATTCACCAAGGCGATGAGCAACCCACAGAATCAGGTTCAGGAGATATGGTATGCCATGACGCCTTACACACTGAAGACTGACGTGCTGGCTGACGTGGCAGCTCGCCTGTTGGAGATGAAGTATCTGCGATCTATCCGTGAGGAACTCAGCGCTGCCTATCATGCGGGTGCCACCGCCTCTGTCTTCACCGATAAAGACGGTTTGGCTGCTGTCAATATCGTTGGTAGCGCACAGCTGAATCCTGAGAAGTCGGATGCTGCCATCCCCTGCTTCTTCCAAGGCATGAAGGAGGTCGTGGCAGGTGCTGATGCTGCCGACCTGCAGAAGGTCAAGGAGATTCTGCTGAAGCAAGCCGATGTGGACAGCCGTGAGAACAGCCACTGGCTTAGCGTGCTGATCAACTATGCCACACGCGGTGTAGATACCCATACCGACTATAAGAAGACGGTCAACGAGATTGACAGTAAACAGATATCAGACTTCCTCCAGAACACAATCCTCAAGTCTGGCAACCATGTGGAAGTCATCATGAAGGCTGTGAAGGAATAATCACCGTGACATCCGAATGACACAACAGGAGGCAAACACCGATGATGCGTGTCTGCCTCCTGTTTGTTATTATTGTTTATGAAAACTACTTTCAGATCTTATCGAGAGCCTGACGGATGTCGTCGAGGATGTCGTCACAATCTTCAATACCAACAGAAAGACGAATAAGATCGGGAGCCACACCAGCCTCACGAAGCTGTTCGTCGGAAAGTTGACGGTGGGTATGGCTGGCAGGGTGAAGCACACAGGTGCGTGCATCAGCCACGTGGGTCACGATATTGATCATGTCGAGCGAGTCCATAAAGCGGATAGCGGTCTCACGGTCGCCCTTCAGTCCGAAGGCTATGACGCCACACGATCCGCCAGGCAGATATTTCTCTGCCAACTCATGATAGGCATCGCCTGGCAGTCCGCTATAGTGTACCCATGCCACACGAGGGTCTGCCTGCAGAAATTCTGCCACACGCTGGGCATTGCTGCAATGCTGTGCCATGCGCAGATGGAGGGTCTGAAGACCGAGGTTGAGGATAAACGAGTTCATCGGTGCAGGGATAGAGCCCAAGTCGCGCATGAGCTGGGCAACGAGTTTGGTGGTATAGCCCATTTTTCCGAATGCCTTGACATAGGTGAGTCCGTGGTAGCTCTCATCGGGAGTGCAGAGTCCGGGGAACTTATCGGCATGCGCCATCCAGTCAAACTGTCCGCTATCTACAACAACACCTCCCACCTGCGATGCGGTGCCATCCATGTATTTCGTGGTACTGTGGGTCACGATGTCGGCACCCCATTCAAAGGGGCGGCAGTTGATGGGAGTGGCAAAGGTGTTATCTACAATGAGAGGCACACCGTTACGATGGGCAATGCGTGCGAATTTCTCGATATCGAGTACGGCACAGCCGGGATTGCTGATGGTTTCGCCAAACACCGCTTTGGTATTGGGACGGAAAGCCTTTTGTATTTCCTCTTCGCTATCGTTGGGATTGACAAAGGTACATTCAATACCCAGTTTCTTCAGGGTGACGCCAAAGAGATTGAATGTGCCACCATAGATTTCGTTGGAAGTAACGATATGGCTGCCAGCCTCACAGATATTAAACACGGCATAGAAGTTGGCTGCCTGTCCGCTACTGGTCAGTACCGCCCCTGCTCCACCTTCGAGTTGTGCAATCTTCTTGGCCACAGCATCGTTGGTAGGATTTTGCAGACGGGTATAGAAATAGCCCTCTTTCTTCAAATCGAAGAGCATCGCCATTTCTTCAGAGTTATCATATTTAAAGGTAGTACTCTGGATGATTGGCAACTCAATAGGTTCACCGTTTTTCGCTTCATAGCCTCCCTGTACACAGATAGAGGCAGTTTTTAGTTGTTTTTTCATTTGCAATATTTTGTTTTATCTGTTTTGCGTTGCAAAGGTACGATTAAGTGAGAGAAACACCAAATTTATTTGAATGTTTCCGAACGTGAGTACCTAAGACCGTCAGGTCAAAGGTAGTGCAAACCGAGAGAAGTACAAAGAAAAAAATATTTTTTCTTTTAATTCCGAGGTGCAGCCTACCTAAGACCGTCAGGTCAAAGGTACGATTAAGTGAGAGAAACACCAAATTTATTTGAGTGTTTCCGAACGTGAGTACCTAAGACCGTCAGGTCAAAGGTAGTGCAAACCGAGAGAAACACCAAGAAAAATAGACAACAAGAATAGGAGTTTTCAAAAAATATACTTATCTTTGCAAAGGAAAACCGCCATGAGAGGCTTATACGGTTAAGAGTTGTTAAGATTGTGGCTGTCTCATGCAATCTATCCCTATCATCGGCATTTACCAGATAAGAAACAATTTGAAATTAAAACCATACAACAACAATGAAGCACTACACAACAACCGCGGCGATACTATTGACTGCCGCCCTTACCGTTTCATGCAACAGTAGCAAGAAGCTCCAAAACCCCAACAACCCTTCGACAGACGATACTGTCGTTGTCACTCCCTCTAACTCTACAGATATGGATGAAGCATACCTCACACTCAGCGATGCACAGCGCGACATCGTCAACCGCAACAATGTCTTTGCACTACAGCTCTTCAATCAGGTTAGCGACCACAGCAGCAAAGTGGTGTCACCACTGAGCGTAGCATACCTCATGGGGATGTTGGCTAACGGTGCTGATGGTGTCAGCCAACAGGAAATCCTTAAAGCTATCGGCTGTGAGGGTATCGACATCAACGACCTCAACTCGCTCTATCAGAATATCCTGCATACTGCCGACCGACTGGATCAACAGACCACGGTAAGCATTGCCAACTATATTGCCGTGAACAAGGCATATCGGCTGCGTCCGCAGTTTGTCAGCACCGTGACAGACCATTACATGGCTGGGGTGGAAAGTCTGGATTTCAGCAATCCTGCCACAGTAAAACACATCAACAACTGGTGTTCCAAACATACTGACGGCATGATTCCTTCCATCATCGACCAGACTGATCCTGCTGCAGTATCTTATCTGATGAATGCCATCTATTTCAACGGCACGTGGGAGAAGAAGTTTGATGAACGCAAAACCAGTGAAGAGATTTTCCGTGGATACACCCGCGATATTCAAAAGGTGGAGATGATGCACCAACGTAACAAGTTCCTATACGCAGAAATGCCACTCTACAAAGCCGTTGTGCTGCCATACGGCAATGGTATCTATCACATGACGGTGTTGCTGCCCAACGAAGGTAAGAGCATCAACGAGATGATGGCATCTATCGACGCTTCGACACTCTCTACCCTGACCAGCAAGATGCATATCTGCAATGTCAATCTGCAACTGCCGAAGTTCACCACCGAGACCAACATCCCGCTCAACGGCATTGTCAGCACACTGGGAGCACCCAGCATCTTCAATCCTGCCGAAGCCGACTTCAGCAAGTTTGCCGATGGTCAGTTCTATGTATCACAGATGTTGCAGAAGGCTAAGATTGAAGTGAGCGAGAAGGGCACCAAGGCTGCTGCCGTTACTGCTGCTGTCATGCTGACGTCACTCGGTCCGACTGACTATCGTGATGTCAACTTCATTGCCGACCACCCGTTTGTCTATACCATCAGCGATTCGCTGAGCGGCACCCTGTTGTTCGTTGGCCAGTTTACTGGCAATAAGTAATCGATAAGGCGCAGCCCTTATCGCCCATTCCACTTCCGGTGATTGAATCCGCTTGGTTCAACCACCGGAAGTGTTTTTTTATCTCCATTGCCTTTCCCATACCCGTAACACGACTGTCGTACCATTGTCATTCACTTTCAACACCAGCGTAACAGACCTGTAATAAGAGACACGTAACTTTGCAGCCGAAATCATAATGGTAATAAGAAAGAAATGAAAATGAACAAGAGAATCATTGTTGCAGCATGTCTTGCAGTTGGTTGTTTGCAGACTTGGGCGCAACAAATCAAAGGTATCGTTAGCGATGCAAAAACGCAGGAAACATTGATCGGTGCGGTCATCTCAGTAGAGGATTCTAACCTGAAAGCTATCACCGATATGGAAGGTTGCTTTGCACTCGATGGACTCAAATCAGGAAAACACACCTTATTAATTAACTATATAGGCTACAAGACCTGCCAACTGCAGGTGGATGCACAAAAGGGCAACACACAAGTGGTGAAGGTGGCTCTCTCTCCTGACGAGCAACAGCTCAAGGAGGTGACGGTTACGGCGGTGGAACGCAAGAATACCGATGCTGCCATGGTACAGATGGCTAAACAGAGTGCGTTGGTCATGAACAATGTTTCGGCTCAGGAAATCAGCCGTACACAAGACACCAATGCGGGCGAGGTCATCCGCCGTGTACCTGGTGTAAGCCTCATCGACGATAAGTTTGTGATGGTGCGCGGACTCTCTCAACGCTACAATAATGTATGGGTGAACGGAGGGGCAGTGCCCAGTAGTGAAGCTGACTCAAGGGCGTTCTCGTTTGACATCATACCCAGTTCGCAGATTGACAACCTCACCATCGTCAAATCTCCTTCTGCAGAATATCCTGCCGACTACTCTGGCGGTTTCATCATCGTCAATACCAAGGAGATTCCTACATCCAATGGTTTCTCGCTGATGCTGGGTGGCAACTGGAATACCTCTACCGCCATGAAGGACTTCAGCTATTACAAGGGTTCTGCCACAGACTTCCTCGGATTCGACAATGGCAAGCGCAGCATGGACATGCCGTTCAACTACGATTGGGCGGTGAAGAGCAAAAAGCCATTCGGCGATCTGAAACTGGCGGCAAGCATGAACCACCGTTGGAACCTGAACGGACGCACCCTCGGACTGTTGGCTGCGATCAACTACACCAACGAATACCGCACATACGAAAACATGGAGAACAACCTCTTCGGCATTTATGATGCGGTGAACAACAAGCCCAACTATCTGCGCTATTCTGTTGACGACCAGTATAACAATAATGTGAGACTGGGGGCCATGGTCAACCTTACCCTGCTCTCACGCAACGGAAAGCATAAATACCAACTCAAAAATATCTTCAACCAACTGGCTACCAGCCGATACACCTGGCGTGACGGTGTTAGCGCACAGTCGGATATGGAGCGCAGCGCGGAATACTACTATCGAAGCCGTACCACGTACAACGGACAGCTGACGGGAAAACACTCGTTTACTGACGATACCTTCGACTGGAATATCGGTTATGCCTATGCCAATCGAAGATTGCCTGATCGCAAGCGCTATATGGTGAACGATGCACTTGAAACGGGAGTGTTTGCTCTCAGCACAGGCAACGATGTGAAACGCGAATGGACTGCACTCGATGAACACATCGCCTCTGTAGCACTCAACGAGAAACACCATTTCACGCTTGGTTCATGGGAACCTGATCTCATGGCTGGTACCTATGGCGAATACCGCACAAGAGCGTATGAAGCTCACGAGTTCTACTACCAATGGAATCCCGGCAACAACACATTGCCCAGCGACTTCCAATACATGGATGTGCCAACACTCCTTGGTAATCCCGACAATCTGGGCGACAATAAGCTCTACCTCTTCGAACAACTGCAGATGCGCAACAACTATCGGGGACACAACATCTTAGGGGCTGGTTATCTCAACATGATGCTGCCATTCGGCAAGGTGACTGTCAATGCTGGACTGCGCTTCGAGCACAACGATATGGAACTCATCTCCAACACTCGCGACAACGAAAAGAGCGAACAGAGTCGCCACTATCGCACCAACGACCTCTTCCCCTCACTCAATGCCACCTATCGCATGAACGATATTCACCAAGTCAGACTCTCCTATGGACAAAGCATCAACAGACCGGAGTTTCGCGAAGTGGCATCGTCGGTCTATTACGACTTCGACCTGGCAAGCGATGTGCAGGGTAATACCGAACTGAACAACTGCTACATCGACAATATCGACCTGCGCTATGAAATCTACCCCAGTCGAGGCGAACTCATCTCGCTGGCACTCTTCTACAAGCATTTCGATTCACCCATCGAATGGACCTACACCGTGGCAGGTGGCACCAACCTCATCTATTCCTATAAGAATGCACGGAGCGCAAACAACTACGGTATAGAACTCGATATCCGCAAAAACCTCGCCTTCATCGGTCTCCCTGACTTCAACTTGTCGTTCAATGGGGCACTCATCAAGAGTAAGGTGGCTTTCGCTCCTGGCAGCAAAGAGGAAAACAGACCCATGCAGGGACAGTCGCCATACCTCATCAACACTGGACTGTTTTACAAAAACAAACCACTGAACCTCGATGTGGCGGTACTCTACAACCGCATCGGAAAGCGCATCATCGGTGTGGGACGCAGCGAAGGAAGCAGTGCCTCTGACGAGAATGCTCGTGTGCCTCATAGCTATGAGATGCCTCGCAACGTGATCGACCTCTCTGCCACGAAGCGCTTTGGGGAGCACTGGGAAATCAAACTCCTGGTGCGCGACCTCTTGGCTGAAAAGGTTTACTACAAACAGTTTGCCGACGTGACATACACCGATGGTAGCCAGCGTACCGTCGAAGAGGTGGCGCGATGCTATAAACCCGGTCGCAACATTGGTTTGCAGGCCATCTACAAATTCTAATACGAAATTGATAATATACTGAAATAACAGATGTTTTGTTTAATCAAAAAAAAAGTAACAAGATGAAAAAGATGAATTTCATGGGATGCATGGGCATCCTCGCAATGACGGCTATGATGGCCGCATGCAGCAGCAGTAACGATGATCCTACACCAGACCCTAATCCACAACCTGGACAGAATACGGTCTATAAATGGACCAAAGACGGAGGACTCAATGCCTGCGACCATATACTCTTCGATGCTGACGGCAAAGAAGATGCCAATGGTACTGTCATTGGCAACGGCGATCAGGAGTTTGTATTCACTGGCAAGCAACAACTCAAAAAAGGTACATACACGCTGAAAGGATGGATCTATATCGCAGCAGGAGCAGAACTGACCTTCGAACCGGGAAGTGTCATCAAGGGTGACAAGACCACCAAGGCAACGCTTATTGCTGAGCGTGGCGGTAAAATCATTGCACAGGGTTCGGCAACCGAACCGATCGTCTTTACTTCTGCTGCGGCTGCCGGACAGCGTCGCCCCGGTGACTGGGGGGGAATCATCCTCTGCGGTAAAGCGCGCAACAACCAAACGGAGATGCAGATTGAAGGTGGACCACGCACCAAGCACGGCGGCAATGACGATGCCGACAACTCAGGTGTTTTGAGCTATGTTCGTATCGAGTTTGCTGGATATCCCTTCAAGGCTGACCAGGAAATCAACGGTCTGACTTTGGGTAGCGTAGGTTCTGCCACCAAGATCGACCACGTACAGGTTTCATTCTCCAACGACGACTCGTTTGAATGGTTCGGTGGTGCGGTCAACTGCAAATACCTCATTGCCTACAAAGGATGGGACGATGACTTCGATACCGACAACGGCTTCTCTGGTAAGGTGCAGTTCGGTCTTGCCGTACGCGACCCGAAGATTGCCGACCAGAGCCAGAGCAACGGTTTCGAAAGCGACAACTGTTCTGATGGTTCTCAGCTTTCTCCTTACACCACTGCCACCTTCTCCAACATCACCTTCGTTGGTCCAAAATCGGCTTCTGACTTTGTCAACGACAAGAGCTATATCACTGCTGGCAACTATTTTCCCAACAACGGTTCGGGTCTCGGACGTTTCCAGGCTGCCATGCAGATTCGCCGTTCGTCACGTCTAAACTGTGTCAATTCGCTGGTTATGGACTGGCCTATCGGTCTGATTGTTGATGGTGAAAAGGGCAATACTCCTGAAGAAGCAAGCAAGGGAACACTGCATCTGCAAAACATACTGATGGCTAATCTTGACATCATCGGTTCGGATGCCAACAAGAGCTACGAGGATAAGGAATACGACTTCGCCAACAAGACGGTAAAGGCTGACAGCAAACAGTCATACTCTCACACCTTCTTCGCTGCTCAGCCTGGCAACAAGGCACTGGCAGACAAGACTTCATTGAAACTAACTGACACCAAAGGCGTTGGCGTAGCGATCATTCCCCAGAGTGGCAGTGCTGTGTTTGGCGCACAGAACTTCAAGGGTCTCGACAGCTGGTTTACTTCTGTCAACTACGTTGGCGCATTCAATGCCAACGACAACTGGCTCGATGGTTGGACCAACTTCGACCCTCAGAATGCCAAGTATTAATCCCAACCGACTGATTAGGGTAAAACCTTACATACATACGTTTCTTACATACGTTCTCTCGTTTAGAGGCACGACCTGTCAAACAGGTATCGTGCCTCTTTTTTATCCACATTACGACACGAACTATTACCAACTTACCGATTGAACATGAAACACATTTGCAACCCAGTTGCAGAAAATAGCAGTTGAAACTTATATCATACTTCGATATTAAGACGTTTCACTAATTTTGCACGGAATAAAAAAAAGAAAACCTGAAAAAATATGAAAGACAATATCAAACGACTGGCAATAGTGATAGCTGCAACACTGGTGGCTGTAGGTGGATTTACACTACTATCACACGGTGACGACGATCACCACGATGCACCTGCAGGACATAGTCAGGCAGAAGACGAACACCACGATGAAGAACAAGATTTCAAAAACATACCTCTAACAGCTAAACAGATAGCTACTATCGACTTAAAAACTGACTCTGTGCAACACCGTGAACTCAATGCTACCATCCGCGTCAACGGGTCGATAGTTTTGCGCCCACAGTCGATGGGTAATGTTGCCTCACTAATGGGTGGCGTGGTAAAGAACATCCTCGTGAAAAACGGACAACACGTGACAAAAGGTCAGGTGGTGGCAACCATAGAAAATACTGATGTGGTGACACTACAACGCGAATACTATGCTGCCTACAAAGAATGTGAAATGGCACAAATAGAAAAGCAACGCCAAGAAACACTGGCACAGCAGGGGGCTGGTGTGCAGAAGAACCGCCAACAGGCTGAACGCAACTATCAAGTGGCGCACGCCACCATGATAGGTATTGGTCGCCAACTGCAACAAATGGGTATCAGTACCCATGCCGTAGGACGAGGACAGTTTACCACAACATTCCCTCTACGTGCTCCCATCAGCGGAACAGTATGTCAACTCAATGCACCACTGGGCAGCTATGCTGATATGCAAACACCACTGATGACAATCCGCAATAATGATCAAGTGGAGTGCGACCTGAACGTCTTTGAGAAAGACCTGCAGAAAGTGAATAAAGGAGACCGCGTATTGGTGGCTCTCACCAACCAACCCGGCATAGAAGTCAGCGGACAGGTTTATGGCATCAACGACTATTTCAACGATGGTACAAAGAGTGTTGCCGTACATGTGAAACTGGACGGTAACGCCAAAGCACGACTGATAGACGGTATGTTTGTCACAGGACGCATTGCCACTGGCAGACAGCGTTGCAAAGCACTGCCCTCAAAAGCCATTGTCAATACCGATGGTAAAACCTACATCTTTGCACTCGACAAAAAAGGAAAAAACGGGGACTGTGTGTTCTCACGACATGAGGTGACGACCGGAGTGACCGATTCTGGATATACCGAGGTGGAACTCTGTAAACACATACAAGACGGACAGCAAATCGTAACAGAAAACGTGTTCTATCTGGCTTCGCTCATCGGTGAACACGGTGAACACAACCATTAATATAGCTAATACCTCTCTATGTTTCAGAAACTGATAGATTTTTCCGTCACACACAAACTGACGATAGGCATTCTGACCCTTGCCATGGCGGTATGGGGTATCGTATCATTGGTGCATCTTCCCTTCGATGCCTCACCGGATATTACTGACAATCAAGTACAGGTCATCACCCAAGCTCCTGCACTGGGCGCACAAGAGGTGGAACAATACATCACCACTCCGATAGAAATGGCATTAGCCAATATCCCACGACTGGAAGAAAGACGCAGTATCTCACGTAGCGGACTATCGGTCATCACACTTGTGTTTGACGATGCTGCCGACATCTACTGGGCTCGCTCACAGGTGAGCCAAGTACTGATGGACGTGACCAAGGAACTGCCTGCCAATACAGATACCGAGATGGGACCTATTGCCACCGGACTGGGCGAAATATACCACTATACCATAAGAGCCAAAGAGGGCTATGAAGACAAATACACGCTGACGCAATTGCGCACCATGCAAGACTGGATAGTACGCAAACAACTGTCGGGTACACCTGGTGTGGCTGAGGTGAGCGGATGGGGAGGATTTGTCAAACAGTATGAAGTGGCTATCGAAACCAACCGACTGACTGCCTACGGACTGACTGTGGGCGATGTCTTTGAAGCACTGCAAAAGAACAATGCCAATACGGGCGGCAGCTATATCGAACAGGATGCTAACCAATACTACATCCGCGGACTGGGTGTGCTGACCTCTGCCGACGATCTGCGCCAAGTGGCTGTCAAGACTGTTGATGGCAACGTAGTAAGCGTGGGTGATGTGGCTACCATACAGATGGGACATGCAACACGTTTCGGAGCAGTAACACGCAACGGTAATGGTGAAGTGGTGGCAGGTATTGCCATCATGCTGAAAGGTGAAAACTTCCAAGAAGTGAGCCAACGCGTAAAGGATCGCATCAGCCAGATACAGAAATCACTACCGGAAGGTGTGGTCATCGAACCATTCATAGACCGTACCAATCTGGTGAACCGCGTGGAACATACCATTGCACGCAACCTCATCGAAGGCGGACTCATCGTCATCTTCGTGCTGATACTCTTTCTCGGCAACTGGCGGGCAGGCATCGTTGTGGCAAGTGTTATCCCCCTGAGTATGCTCTTTGCTTTCGGTATGATGAAGACATTCGGCATTGACGGTAACCTGATGAGTTTGGGAGCCATAGACTTTGGTATGATAGTCGATTCGGCGGTAATCATCGTCGAAGCGGTGGTGACCCATATCAACAGTAGTGCCGACAAATACCCTACCCTACGGCTGACACGTCAGGAGATGGACAACGAGGTGCATTTCTCAGCATCACGCATCAGGCAGAGTGCTGCCTTCGGCGAAATCATCATCATGATTGTCTATATCCCATTGATGACACTTATAGGAATTGAAGGAAAAATGTTCCGCCCCATGGCATTAACAGTATTCTTTGCCATAGTCGGCGCCTTTATCCTTTCATTGACCTATGTGCCGATGGCAAGTTGCACATTCCTCAGCAGAAAGGTACATACCCAAGAAACGGTTTCCGACAGGATGCTTGCCAAACTGCAAGAATGGTATCGACCGATATTGGAATGGACGCTGCAACGTCGCAAAGATGTCATTACCATTGCCGTTGCACTGTTCTGCGTCAGCGGTGTAGGCTTCAAGTTTTTGGGCGGTGAATTCATCCCAAGTCTGGAAGAAGGCGACTTTGCCATCGAGATGAGTATGGCACAAGGCACGTCGCTCTCACAAATGGTGGAGAGTTGCAGCAAAGCGGAACAACTCCTGAAAGCCAAATATCCTGAAGTAAAACAGGTGGTGAGTCGTATCGGCAGTGCCGAGATTCCTACAGACCCGATGCCGGTGGAACGTGCTGACATCATGGTGGCACTGAAGCCAAAAGCCGAATGGACTTCGGCAAAGACTACCGACCAACTCATGGCGATGATGTCGGAAACACTAAAGAACATTCCCGGTCTTGAAGCCGAACTGACCCAACCCATACAAATGCGAAACAATGAATTGCTGACGGGTATCAAACAGGATGTAGCCATCAAAGTGTTTGGCGAAGACCTCAACGTATTGCAACAGCAAGCTGCTAAGATTGCTGGACTGGTGCGCAACGTAAGAGGTGTCAGCGGCGTACAGGTGGAACAGGTTTCTGGACTCCCGCAAATACAAGTGCGCTACAACCACAACCGCATGGCTGCCTATGGTGTCAGCGTAGATGATGTGAACCGCATACTTGAAACAACATTTGCAGGCGCCACAGCAGGTGCTATCTATGAAGGCGAGAAGAAATTTGACGTGGTGGTACGACTCGACAATCGCAACCGCACGGTTGAAGAACTTCGACAGTTGGCAATTCCCGTTGGCGAGGGCATTACGGTGCCTTTAGAACAATTGGCAGATATTGTCAATGAGCCTGCTCCGTCACAGGTTTCCCACGAGAATGGCGAGCGCCGCATTTACGTCGGTTTCAATATCAAGGGACGCGACATGCAGTCAACCGTGGAGGAGATAGAAACGCTGATGAACGAAAAGGTGCACCTGCCCGAAGGCTATTATTACACCTATGGCGGTGAATTCCAGAATATGCAGAGTGCTATCAACAGACTGAGCATTGTAGTGCCTATCGCGCTACTGATCATTCTGCTGTTGCTCTATGCCACGGTGAAGAACCTGCGCGACTCACTCTTTGTATTCTCTGCCATCCCATTGGCTTCCATCGGTGGCGTATGGGCTTTATGGCTCAGAGGTATGCCCTTCTCCATATCGGCAGGTGTTGGTTTTATTGCCCTCTTCGGTGTGGCTGTGCTCAACGGTATTGTACTGGTGGGACAGATGAACCAAATGCAACGTGAAGGCATAGCGGACATCAACCAACGCATCACACAGAGTTGTATGATTCGCTTGCGCCCTGTTCTGATGACTGCCCTTGTGGCGTCAATGGGTTTCCTGCCTATGGCAATCTCTACAGGCGATGGCGCAGAAGTGCAACGCCCGTTGGCAACAGTAGTGATCGGTGGACTCATCACTTCCACCCTGCTCACACTTCTGGTATTGCCTGCGATTTACCGCACCTTTAAAAAAGAATAAATCACACATCTTATATATATTAAAGAGTAAGACACTATGCGACACATCATCCTCACAATAATGGGTACGATAATAAGTGGTGCTGCCATGGCACAAATGCGCCACCTGTCACTTCAAACATGTATTGACATGGCGATGAAGCAGAGCCCGACAATACGTATGGCAAACAAACAAGTGGAACGGGCGCAGGCATTGCAAGGCACGGCATGGGACTTGGAAAAGACAGAGCTGTCGCTTTCGCAAGACCCTACATCGGGAGGTAGTCCTGACAACGCACTGTCGGTAACGCAGACTTTCGACTTTCCCACAGTATATATTGCCCGACGTCAACAGTTAAAAGCTGAGACACAAGCCGAAAGGAGCAGACTGGAGATGGAACAAAAAAACGTGGAGGCTGCTGTGGCTTCTGCCTATTTCCAACTGGTTTATCAGGAACAATGCCTTCGTAACCTAAGAAGACAAGACAGCATCATGACACGCTACCGTACCGTGGTGCGCCAACGTATGGAGGCTGGAGAGACAGGCAGACGTGAACTCATCAATGCAGAACGCTTACAGCGCGAAAACCAACTCGACATCGTAAAAGCTGAAAATGAGGCTGAGAATGCTCGATTGCAACTGATGCAGGTGATTGGCACCGATGAACCCATCACTGCCGCAGACGAACTGTTAACTCCCATAGAATTCGTCCTACCGGCCTATAACTATCAACAAACTCCAGAAGGACGGTTCTCCAACGACAAACTGCAAGCTGCTGAACGCCAGGTGAAGGTAGAAAAAAGCGGTTATGCCCCATCCCTCTCACTCTCACTACGCAATCAGATGGTTATCTCTTCATGGAATCCCTACAACGAAGATCGTAGCAGATATGACGGTGGAAACTTCATGGGCTTTGAGGTTGGTGTAGGCATTCCCTTGTTTTATGGCGCTACCAAAGCACGCGTCAAGGCTGCTAAAGCTGAGCGCGAACAATTGCAAATACAGATTCAACAGGAAGCACAACAACGTGAATCTCAATACAACGCACTATTGAGCCGTTGCAATGCTGCACGGCAACGAGTGGAATACTACGCCGAAAACGGTTGTCAGTGGAACGATGAGATGGTGAGACTTGCCACAGCTGAATACGAACAAGGCGAAATCGGATATGTAGAATATGTAGGCATACTGAAAGATGAAATCGATGTCTATCAGAAACGCGCAGAAGCCATCAATGAATACAACCAAACCGTCATAGAACTACAGCGTCTGTGCGGTACTAAATGATATTTACCACATCTATTCTTCATAGACAAACATCCTTTGTCCATAGACGAACCAGTATCCTTGCCCCCCATGATCCAAGAACAAATCAGGGAGCAAGGATACAAAAATATTATAAAAAGAGGTTTTTTGTTTTGGTCTTTCGAAAAAAATACTATACCTTTGCAAAATACACCAAACCAAAAAAACCTATGAGACAGCTGAAGATCAACACATCCATCACCAACCGAGAGAGCGAATCTCTCGAGAAGTACTTGCAGGAAATCGGTAAAGAAGAACTGCTAACAGTAGATGAGGAAGTGGAATTGGCACAGCGTATTCAGAAAGGCGACAAGCGCGCTTTGGAGAAACTGACAAGGGCCAATTTACGTTTCGTTGTTTCAGTAGCCAAGCAATATCAGAACAGAGGACTATCATTGCCCGACCTCATCGACGAGGGCAATATAGGACTCATCAAGGCTGCTGAAAAATTTGACGAGACACGAGGCTTTAAGTTTATATCTTATGCCGTTTGGTGGATCAGACAAAGTATCCTGCAAGCCATTGCAGAACAGAGCCGATTGGTCAGAATGCCACTCAATCAACAAAGTGCGTTGAGCAGAGTGACCCATGAGGCTAATAAGTTTGAACAAGAACACGAGCGGAAACCATCGTCGGAAGAACTGATGCAGCTTGTTGATTTGCCGCAGGATAAAATTGACGAAGCGCTCAATGCTCACACATGCCATGTATCGATGGATGCTCCATTTGCCGATGGTGAAGACAGTAGCCTCATCGACGTGATGGAAGATACCAACTCACCGATGGCTGACCGAGAACTCGTAAGAGAATCGCTGCGAGCAGAAATAGAGAATGCGCTGAAAACACTCTCCAACAAAGAGCGCTCTGTAATAGAAGCCCTCTACGGTATCAACTCACCAGAGATGACCATGGAAGAGGTGGGTGAAAAATACGGTCTGTCCCGCGAACGTGTCAGACAGATTAAGGAGAAAGCCATTAGGAGGCTACGTAATAATACGAACAACACGATGTTAAAATCATATTTAGGACAATGAAAACAATGACAAAAGCAATATTATTGCTTCTCATGGCGCTAACCATGCCAATGGTAGTCAACGCCAAAAACATAAAGACTCCGAAAGTCTATATCTTTGGATTTTCAGCTTCTTTCCAAGATTCCACCATCTACATGACCGATGTGCAGGAAATCACCAACGTCTGGATAGAAAGCAAAACAAAATTTCTGTTGGGCAGAGAACACTACTCACGCCAACTCAACGAATACCTCACAGCACAACAACACCCCAATAGGGTTTGCTTGGTAATATTTGCACTCAAAAGAGAAGATGCAGAGAAGAAATATCTCAAAATGAGAAAACAATACACGTCGAAGTCGAAACGCAAATACGATATGAAGTATCTCAATACCAACGACTTCAAATTCTCTACAGTCAATCTTGACATAGAAGAAGAACCAAAGAAATAAACGCAGAAAAGATAGTAAACAGTGTTTCGGTCTGCCGCTGGCATCAGCAATGGTGCGAGAGGAAAGTCCGGGCAGCATAGGACGTCCCACTTCCGAAAACAGAAGCAGTTGGCGACAGCTGGATATGGAAGAAGAGAATGACCGCCCGCAAGGGTAAGGGTGAGAAGGTGGTGTAAGAGACCACCAGCCGACGGGTGATCGTCGGGCTGTTCCATCTGGGAGCTGCAAGTTCACGTAAACCATCGTCTGAGGGTTGTCCGCCCGAGTAACAACGATGGAGGGTAGAATGCTAGAGACGTAGGGTGACCTGCGTAGTAGATAAATGGCAGACGCCTTGCCTTGGCAAGGAACAGAACCCGGCTTACAGAAACACTGTTTACTCTTTTTTTTATATTCTTTACTTTCCTTATCTTCCTACAACATGCGCTACAACTCCTACAGTACATGGATACGGCAACAGTTTCCATTTCGCGTACAGAAGATTGCCGTTGATGCTGGTTTCTCTTGTCCCAACCGAGATGGACACATCAGTACAGGAGGGTGTATCTTCTGCGACAACCGTACCTTCAATCCATCATACTGTAATCCTGAGAAATCCATCACTACACAACTGGAAGAGGGAAAACAGTTTTTCAGTCATAAATATCCGGATATGAAATATCTGGCATATTTTCAAGCGTACTCCAACACTTATGCAGATATAGACACACTGAAACGCCGCTACGAGGAAGCTCTTGACGTAGAAAACGTGGTAGGACTGGTCATCGGCACACGCCCAGACTGCATAGACGCAACAACACTCAACTATCTGGAACAACTGAACCAACAGACCTTTCTCATCGTGGAATACGGCATCGAGTCTGCCAACAACACCACGCTGCAACTCATCAACCGCGGACATACTTTTGAGACATCATGTCAAGCAATCAAAGCAACTCATGACAGAGACATACTTACTGGTGGGCACGTCATATTGGGACTTCCTGGTGAAGATGAGACAGAAAGCATGCGCCAAGCCGATTTGATATCTGCCCTACCACTCGACTTATTAAAAATCCATCAATTGCAAATCATTAAAGGCACACCATTGGCACGCCTATACCAACAAAATCCTTTTCCGCTCTATACCGTTGATGAATACATCCGTTTGGTTACAGCCTATTTGGAAAGACTAAGACCTGACATCGTGGTAGAGCGTTTCGTGTCGCAATCGCCAAAAGAGATGAAGATTGCCCCACAATGGGGATTGAAAAACCATGAGTTTACCGACCGCCTTCTAAACTATATGACGAGGACAAATGCCCAACAAGGCCGGCTCTATCATGCACTCGGATATCAATAAGGTTTTATGACTGGCAATAGTCTTATGAACAATTGGGGATTAATAGCAATCATTATATGAGGGTATCAGCCCCGTTTTTGAAGCACCCAACGCTGAGTATATATTTACACCACATTATCTTACACCCATTACAGTATTACAGTATTACAGTTTTCAAAAAGCAAAAACAATGGGTTTCCAGCATTTTTGCCAAGCAAAAACATGAAAAATCCATTATATAAGCCTAAAAACAGTTTTCAGAAACTGTAATACTGTAATACTGTAATGGAGCTAAACGACAAATATTAGCACAATTTCTTTACATAAGATTCTCAAAGAAAAGGGCACAAATAAAAACTATGGGATTCTAAAGTACAAAGGGCAACCATCTAAAGAAACGTGGTTGCTCATTCCACGATAGCATCGTGACTGTTGAGCAACTGCTGAATAGACTTGTGTCGATTAGACTTCATATAGCGATCTATTGCATCAACTTCTGGATTACGAAAAGCACGCCTTCCAACAATCTGATTAGCAACCCATTGAATTTTTCCAGCACGCAGCTCACGATGTATTTCCGCTTTGGTCAAGCCATCAGGTGTTGGGAACATACTCAAAATATAGAATGCCACACAATCGGGAACTATCATCTGACGAGTCATCATCGCACGCTGCGCGTCAGAATAATGCTGCAGATAAAATGGATAGTCGGCACCTAAATACTTATCGAGCGAGACACCAACCATATTGCTATCTACTACTATGCTCTGGTCAAAAGAACCAATCTGAGTATAGATGGTAGGAAGCACGATATCGGGAAACTCTTTTCTCATGCGCTTGAAAGCCTTCTGCAAGTCATGCGACACATCATCAAGACTGGCAAACTCCACCTGTACATCTGCCAACAAGCGCTGAAGCGTAGAATCGCAGAAGAAATGGCGGAAACGTTGGTTGATGCCAACATCATTCACATGGCCTATATGCAACACATCCTCTATCAACATCCGAGTTTGACCAGGATAGTCGGATTGCATCTGCTGCAAAGCGGAATAATCGCCAGTGGTCAGATAAAGCATCTCAATACGATCATATCGGTCTATCAACGACTGGTCATGCCCCATTTCAGTATCGCCCGATTTCAGGCGCCACTCGCAACCGAGGCATATCAGCATCACAACCGACAAAAGTATATAAGTTTTCCGCATTGATATAAAAAAGGCCGTCTTTGTAATATTATATAATGTTAAAATACACCGCAAATTTACTAAAAAATATTTTATATTCCAAGTTTTAAGCAAAAAAAAGATAAAAAACAAGGTAAAAAGGCTAATTTTGCACAAGAAAAACTAATCAGAAAACAAACATAAGAGATTTTCGGTATATGAAACGTGAAATAGCAACTATTGCCCTCTGTGGCTTGTCTTGCTGTGTACTTATGGCACAGAAACAATTAGACATTACTGTAAAAAACACCATGAAGACGGAGCGTACCGCCCAACCCATCGTGATTAATCTTGCTCCATACGGTACTGACATCCGTCAAGCCATCGTTAAAATGAACGGGCAGGAAATTGCATCTCAGCTGGACGACCTCAATGGTGACGGCTGTTACGATGAACTCTGTTTCATGGCAGATATGCCAAAGAAATCTACGACAACCTACAACGTAGAACTGCTCAACAGCGGAAAACCAAGAAAATACAAGTCTCTGGTGTATGCTGATATGATACTGCTCAACAAGAAAGTAAAGTCCAACAACGAGCAAAACCTGTTTATCAGCAGTCTGACCGTTGAGAACGGCACAAACCCTTACTGGCAGATGCATCACCACGGACCAGCCTTTGAAAACGAGTTAGTGGCTTATCGCATCTATTTCGATCATCGTCAGACCGTAGATCTCTATGGAAAATACCGTAAGGGACTGGAACTGAAGGAAACACAATTCTACACCAACAAGCAGCAAAAGGAGGCAGGCTATGGTGACGACGTACTCTGGGTGGGTAACACATTTGGACTGGGCACTATGCGCGGATGGGACGGACAGCAGCCTACCCTGTTGGAGGATGTGGATCATCGCACAGAACGCATCATCAGCTACGGGCCCTTACGCACGATAGTAGAAGTGGTGGACGATGGTTGGAAAGACAAAACGGGCAACAACGCTTTCCATCCCTATCCTATAACGATGACCACACGCTACACGCTCTATGCTGGTCGCCGAGACTGCCAAGTTGATGTATTTTTCAGACAAGCAGTTGCCAACCATCAATTTTCTACAGGTATCATCAATATAAAAAACTCAACGGAATATTCCGATCATGAGGGACTACGCGGTTGTTGGGGTTCTGACTGGACGGTATCTGCCAAAGATTCTGTAGGTCATAAGCGCGAAACAGTTGGATTGGGCATTTGCCTTCCCATGAAACATGTTGTGAGCGAACAGCCTGCCAACAAAGACAACTATCCTTATGTCATCGGCGGTATCGATAAGGCCATGCGCTACTATATCACGTTCGGTTCTGACAACGAGAGCTTTGGCTATCATTCTGCCAAAGACTGGTTTGACTATCTCCAGTTGTGGAAGAAAGACCTCATGAATCCCGTTGTGGTAACGGAAAAGCTCCGTCAAACAAAATCCGAATAACGTTTGCGCCCTTTGGCATAATACTGCCAAAGAATACTAAACGTACAAGTATCCGTCAGGCTGGCAGAAGTTCTGCCGGCCTGAATTGTTTTACGGTCTTCTGCAAAATCCTTACGCCAACGGCGGAAGGCATGGCGTGCACGATAAACAGCCAGGAACTCGCTGACATTACGGTCAAGCAGGAGCGACTTCCATGCAGCCACATAGTCAAGCACCCAACGTATCAGCATCACCTTGTGAAGCTGTTTATCGGGCAGACATTTATAAAGCATGGTAAGATTATTGCGGAAATTGAGGAAGGTCTTCATGGGATTGCCCTTAGGGAGCGTTCCTCCTCCCACATGATAGACGTAACTCTCTGGCAAGCAATATATCTTTCGTCCGCTAATACGCAATCGCCAACAGAGGTCGATTTCCTCATTATGCGCAAAGAAACGACCGTCAAGTCCGCCCACAGCCCAATAGTCGGCAGAACGAATCATCATAGCAGCACCTGTTGCCCAATGTATTTCCTGCCGGAAATCATATTGTCCGTTATCCTGTTCTACCGTCTCGAACACACGTCCGCGACAGAAGGGATAACCATAACAGTCGATGAAACCTCCGCTTGCTCCAGCATACTCAAATCGGTCGCGGTCATAGATGGAAAGGAGCTTAGGCTGACAGGCTGCCACTTCAGGATGTACATCCATAAACTCGATAAGGGGTGTCAGCCAATGATGGGTCACCTCAATATCAGAGTTGAGCAGCAGATAATACTCTGCGTCTATCTGTTTCAACGCTTTATTGTAGCCTTCAGCAAATCCCCAGTTTTTATCAAGAGGAATGGTTCTGCACGATGGAAACTCGCTGGCAAGCATAGCGAGCGATTGGTCTGTCGAGGCATTATCTGCCACATAAATTACAGCTTCATCCTTGGAGTATTGTAGAACGGTAGGCAGATATTGATGCAACATTTTCTGTCCGTTCCAGTTGAGAATAACAATTGCCAGTTTATCCATCTTTTGCGGGTTGTGATATTGAGTTGTGATGTTCTTGTTTATTTTAATGTAACACGTAGGGCACTATGATCGTGATTGAAGTCGCCAAGTCTGACGGTCATCAGCTGGTTGTCATATTCCTCACGTGCTTCTGCGGCAGGAAGTTCCACACGAACGTAGTTTTTGGTGAATCCATGCATGGCTTTGCCTCGTGGTGCCTTTTCAAACAGAACTTCGGCTGTAGTGCCAATAAACTGGCGATAGAAATTTTCGGTCTTCTGATCGGAGAGTTCCAACAGTCTTCTACTACGCTCACGCTTATCTTGATCGCTGACCACATAGGGAATGGAGAGTGCCGATGTTCCAGGACGTTCTGAATAAGGGAACACGTGAAGCTGGGTAACATCAAGCGATTGCAGGAATTCAAATGTTTCCTCAAAGCATTCTGGTGTTTCGCCTCTACACCCCACCATAACATCCACGCCGATAAAAGCTTCAGGTGTTACTTCCTTGATGCGATGTATCTTATCGGCAAAGAGTTGACGGTCGTAATGGCGGTGCATCAATTTCAATACCATATCACTTCCACTCTGTAGCGGTATGTGATAATGGGGCATGAAAGCACGACTCTGAGCACAATAGTCGATGAGTTCATCGCTCATCAAGTCGGGTTCAAGACTACTGATACGGTAACGTGAGATTCCTTTCACTCCATCCAATGCCTTAACCAAATCTACAAAGCTTTCACCGGTAGTCTTTCCAAAGTCTCCGATGTTCACACCAGTCAACACAATTTCCTTGCCGCCTTCGGCAGCTGCCTGCTCTGCTTGTTCCACCAGAGAGGCGATGGTTGGATTGCGGCTGAAGCCACGTGCGTATGGAATGGTACAATAGGTGCAAAAATAATCGCAACCATCCTGTACTTTCAAGAAATAGCGAGTGCGATTGCCTCGTGAACAACTGGGTGCAAAACTCTTGATATCTTTGGTTTTCTGCACAAAATAGTGGCCTTCTCCGGATTTAGTCTTTTCATCCTGCCCATCGGAAACAGAAATATCGGCTCCACCCAACACTTCACCCCATTTCTCTGAGAGAAACTGGATGAGTTGCGCCTTCTCGTTAGCACCAAGCACAAGACTTACCCCTTCTATTTCACTCACCGTTTGAGGTTTCAACTGAGCATAACACCCCGTAACGACAACAAAAGCACCAGGATTCTGGCGCACCAAACGATGAATTGCCTGACGGCATTTATGGTCGGCAACCTCCGTAACAGAGCATGTATTAATGAGACAGAGGTCTGCCCGTTCACCTTTCTGTGCTGTTGTCACTCCCATATCATGGAGCATCTTTCCAAAAGTCGATGTTTCAGAAAAGTTCAGTTTACAACCCAAAGTAAAATAGGCGGCTCGTTTTCCTTGAAATGCCGATGTATCAATCATACCTTATTTATATATATTACGTTTTCTCGTGCAAAGGTACGATTAAGTGAGAAGAATACAAAAAGAAAATTAAGTTTTTCTTTTGGATTATCGAACGTGAGTACCTAAGACCGACAGGTCAAAGGTACGATTAAGTGAGAAGAATACAAAAAGAAAATTAAGTTTTTCTTTTGGATTATCGAACGTGAGTACCTAAGACCGACAGGTCAAAGGTACGATTAAGTGAGTAGAATACAAAAAGAAAATTAAGTTTTTCTTTTGGATTATCGAACGTGAGTACCTAAGACCGACAGGTCAAAGGTACGATTAAGTGATTACTATACCTATCTTATACCGTCGGGATGAGTTCGGGATGTCTTCGGGAACTCAGTTCCCATAAGGCACACAGCCTATTTACCACGTCAATCCCAAGTAAGTCATAAGTAAATCCCAAGCAAGTCCCATAACTGACGGACGATAATAGGAACACGATGGGAGAACAAAAGTAAGTAAGAGAGAGACGCAACCTACACAAAACTGCTACTACAGGGATAGTAAAAAGCGATATAAACGGCGCTTTCTTAGTTGATGATTGGCCTAAATTGCCCATAGAACGGCAATTTAGAGGCAAATTGGGTAAAAGACAATGTGCTCAAGTAAATGCAAAAAACGGGTTTTTCGCTGTTTTTTAAGAAATGCGCCAAGATTATCCAAATTTTAACATTTCGTATATACCTGTATATCAACACTTTGCGAAAAAGTTACAAAACAACACTAAAAAAAGTCTTAAAAAAAAGAACAACGTATTGAAAAAATGCCTACCTTTGCAACGTTTTAATAAACAAATGATTGTTTTACAGATTTAAAAAGCAAAGAAAAATGAAAAAATTGGTATTTATGTTCGTAGCTATTGCAGCTATCTCTTTCGCATCATGTGGTAACAAAGCTCAGACTGCTGAGGTTGACACCGATTCTGTAGCTGCTGTTGACAGCGTTGCTGACAGCACTGCAGTTGATAGCGTTGCAAATGATAGCGTAAACTAATTCGCTACGAATTGAGAGAAAAAAGCCGCTAGACGAGAGTCTAGCGGCTTATTTTTTGTCCTTATGCAACAAAAGGGGAAAGTTCTACTTCACCTTTCCCCTACGTTCTAAACCATAAACATGATAATCACCTGAGCAATTATCACTCTTACAAACATACCGAGAGGATAAACCGAAGTATAGGCCACGGCAACATGTTCGCCCTCAATGGTCTCGTTGGCATAACCCAACGCCATGGGGTTTGCCATCGAACCACAGAGCAGACCACATATAGTACCGAAATCAAATTTCTTGGCCTTCAGGGCAATAATGCCTATGATAAGAAGTGGAAGCATAGTAAGCAATAGACCAACTCCTACCCACAGTAAACCTTCAGGACGTATGATGGTTGCAAGGAAATCCTTACCGGCAGCCAGGCCCAGACAGGCCAGATAAAGCGAAAGTCCCAACTTGCGCAACATGAGCGACGCCGACCGCGTAGTATAACTAATGAAATGTACACGAGGTCCCAAGGCACCTATCAAAATTCCCATAATAATCGGACCACCGGCAATTCCAAGTTTCACAGGAGTACTCATTCCTGGAATAGAAAACGGAATCATTCCTAAGGCAAGTCCCAACAGTAATCCGAAGAAGATGGCTCCGAGATTAGGTTCGTTGAGCACTTGTACTGCGTTACCTAAGAAAGCTTCTGCATGGTCAAGATTATCTGGAGTACCAACCACGGTCACTCGGTCACCATATTGCAAATGGAGAGCATCGGTAGCAAGCAGTTTGATATCGCCACGCATCACACGACTCACATTAACCCCATAAGTCTGTCGGATATGGAGTGAACCGAGCGTTCTACCATTGAGTTTTACTTGTGTCATGACAATTACACGACTCTCCACCGATGAATCTATAGAGTTCCAGTCTATCTGCTCCCTATTCCAGTCTTTCACTACGCGTTTACCAAAGAGAATATCCATGGCAGACACCTCATCACGTTTAGTCACCACAAGCACATTATCACCTATTTGTAATTCGGTAGAGGCAATAGGTACTATCACACGGTCTCCACGCCATATGCGCGAGATAATAAACTGACGGTGTGTCATCTGCGATATTTCAGCAATCGTTTTACACGAAATGGCAGGATTCACCACTTCATACTGCCCAACAAATGTCTGGTCTTCATCATCTTTATTATGAGGTTGCAAATCTTCCGGTTTGACAAAGAATTTTCGCAACAGAATCATAACAAATATCACACCAACCACACCAAGCGGATAGGTCACAGCGCAACCCAGTGCAGCACCACTATGCGACAGATGGGCATTGGAAAGTGCCTGTTGGGCTGCACCAAGTGCCGGAGTATTGGTGGTAGCACCACAGAGGAGTCCGACCATATCAGGTACTGAAATGGGCAATACCAGACATAACGATAGCGCCATGACCGTGCCAAGCGCAATTACTCCCATACTCCATATATTGAGTTTCGTACCTTCGTGACGCATCATACCAATAAAGTTGGGACCCACATGCAGTCCTAAGGCATAAACAAATAGCGACAAGCCGAATGTCTCAGCAAATGTCAGCATTTGTTCGTCAGCAGAAAAATGCAGGCTTCCTGCCACAATACCTATAAAAAACACAAAAGCCATGCCTAGCGAAATGCCTCTGATATGAATTTTACCAAGGGCAAGTCCTAAAGAGGTAATGAGCGACAGCACCACTACAGTCTGTACTGCTGAGTGTATAGTAAAAAGACTTTCAATCCATTCCATTTCTTGTTGTTCTTTTAACGAGTAGTTTTCTTATTTATTCTCTGTTTCTTGGTATTCCATACGCTATTTTCCCCCCATATCTATTCTGCCTCACAATAATCAAGGCATGGGTGAAAAGAATTCTTATGCAAAGATAAACAAAAAGTTTGAATTACTCAACATTAAGCCTCAAAATACCAATAAGAACTGGTACGAATGAAAAAATAAATACAAACCCCAAATCGGTCATCAGAAAAAGTTGTCTTGCGAATTCTAACGACCGATTTGGGTTAAATACAATCTAAAACTTCATATACTCTTTTAAAAGAAATATGCCCAGAAAGAATTAGGGAGCAAGTTGGGAAGTTGCGATTTCTGTCCACTGTTGAGCAGTTTCATCACATTCTGAAAAGCATCCTGCGTCTGCTGACTAATCTTGTAGAGTTGCATCACCTCGGGTTCTGAGGCCGCTACCAACATCAATGCCTGCTCATAATAGGCAGGAATAGGTTCTCCGTGCGCATATTGTCGTTCAGCAATAACCTTAAAGGCTGGATAAAACTGATTACCGTCTTTATTGGCCAATAGAGCGCAAAGCAGCACATCTGCATATTTCCGTTCTGTCGGATAGCGGTCTGCCATAGCTACCATAGCTACCAGAAGATCAGCAGAATAGAATTGATCCAACCGTTGTTCATAGTCGGGCTTAGCATTTTTAATGGCTTCCAACTGCGGACGACGTTCTTCTGCCCATGACTTCATCACGGTCGAATGACTCAATATATCAAGGTATTTCTTTGCCAACGGATAGTTTTTTATTTCCAAATTGGTTACTGCCAACCGTCGAAGTACATTAAAACTGGTACCGAAGGTTGATAGTATCTGCTGTTGAAAACTCTGTCTAACAACCTCATTGGGCATATTCATCGAACGGAAAAACAGGCTATTGAAATGGCGGCAGAGCGGTTCGTCATGGTCTTTGAAGATAAAGTCATCCGCAGATGTCACGCCATAGAGGAACATCTCTTTGTTCAAACGTCCCTTCTCTATCAAAGCCAGTAAGGCAAATCGTCTGGCTATAAAACTCTCTTGTGCAACCCCAGGAGGTATAAGTTCCAGTATTTCATCCCATTGCCGGTCTTCTGCAAGACATTCCAACTGACAATAGAACGCATGTATATTGTTGGATTTATCTTTATAACCAAGTTGATAGACCGAAACCAATAAGAGCATTAACGTGGCCACCACAGCCACATAACCATTCGAGATAAATGACGGGAAATGGAATATTCTGCGATTTTTTAGTGTTAGGATGAATACTATCAAGGCTACGCCCCATGAAACCAATACGGCAGTAAGTGTCTTGTCCAATTCATTATCCCAGAACTGGCTGCCCACAACATAGACCACAGGAATCATGGCTATCCACAAGAGTTTACGCGATTCCTTGAAAAGGCGCACCACAACAATAGCTGCAGCCAGAAACACCATGACAGGAAGCAATGCCTGAACAGTAGCA
Source organism: Prevotella sp. P4-119 (assembly GCF_002251345.1). NCBI lineage: Bacteria > Pseudomonadati > Bacteroidota > Bacteroidia > Bacteroidales > Prevotellaceae > Prevotella > Prevotella sp. P4-119. Next base: position 35,778 of record NZ_NPJB01000063.1, read on the forward strand.
CCTACTACTGGATAATAATAGAACTGTATCAGCCAGGCTCCAACAACCTTCAACACGTCTCCTGGCATTACCGCACCAAGGAATATCATGTCAGACGAAGAACTATAGAAAGTATAATTCTCCATCCATTTCAGGACATAATAAAAATTATTATACCATACGAGCCAAAGGCTTACAAAGAGAGCAAGGGCAGACAAAGCCATTGCCACAGATGTTGATATTTTGGGAATTTTCATCATTGTATCAGTTTATCGGGACAACGAAATAGTTCTACTACCTCTTGGGGCATTTCCACCCTGCCATCCACAAAGTCAGGAATATTATATGATTTCAATCGCAGCGTATTGCTGCGCGGATCTTTCTGTGGCAACAAGAAAGGCTTGTGTGCCTTGCCATTAGCATCGAGGTAACCGAAATATACACGAGTATAACGACCATCAAGACGCCGGCTGGCAATCATTGCCCATCTGCTATTGGCAGACCACGCATGATAGCTATCTGTCTGATCCTTTGCATTCCACGCATCCACATCCACAGGTTTACCCGTAGTTAAATCTATCATTTTCAGGTCAGCCTCGTTGTGCCAAATAGGAAATGTGCCATAGTCCGCCAAAGTAAACAACAGGTATCGACCATCGGGAGAGATTCGTGGGAACGAAGCACTTCCTCCTTCCATACGTGCATTATATAAGGTATCGACCTGTTCTCCCAACAGTCCTGTTTGACTGTCGAAAGCCACGCGCAGGATAGAATAATGCATCTCCTTGCGCTCATCAGGAAGTTTCTTGGCAGGTGCCGAACAGAAATAGAGCCACTTACCATCGGGTGACCAAGCAGGGAAGGTCTCCATTCTTTCTTCATTGAGAAAACGATTGTCTGCAGTCACCTGATTCTCTTTAGTATCATACAATATCAAGTCTGAGGCACGGTCATAGACTTCTAGTGGCTGACGCCCCTGACCGAAGAAGGTTTGGTTGGTGGTGTTCGATGAAAAAGCGATGTATCTGCCTTCGGGATGCCATGCAGGATAGACAGCACCTTTCTGTGGTCCCATTTTCTTTGGATCCACCTTTTTCAGTTGCCCCTGATCAAGAATTATTGTGCCACCATTCTCTCCACGGGCATGAAACATCATGCGTTTCGCTGAGCGTCGGTCGAAATGATGACAGTTGATGCAAGCACTTGTTGTAGTTTTATTAGATACGATCTCGCGCTCACAAAAACTACCAAGCTCACGTTGGTAGATGCCCATGAATTGCCATGCTTCATACCCCGGTTCTATCAGTCGATAGGCAATCCAAGGATCAATACTATCCTTTGCCACAGAAATATTAAATGGACGATAACCGATACCATCTGGATGCTTTTCATCCCAGACAGCCACCTCTACCTGCATTTTCCTTCCAACTGTCTGTTGTAACAGGTGTTTCCAGTCGTCTTCGGGAATATCAATAACTTCGTCGCCATACACAGCCAATAATTCCTTTTCCGCCACAAGGAAACGCGCCTGAATATGTTCAGCTCCTTCTATCATGAAGTTGAGTGGTGCGATATTTGATGGAATAGTCACATCAGTATAATCGGGAAAAATGCTGGGCAGCGCTTGGCTTTGTTTTGCAGGTTTACGCATACCGCCACACCCCATTAGGAATAGCAGGAAGCAACAAGCCCCCACCCCAATAATCATTTGTTTTAAATCATTCATCTATCCATAGTTTTAGACATGCAAAGATACTCAATTTTTGTCAGATAAGAGCATCTTTACACCATAAAAGTAGATAAACAAACGAGGACCGTGTCAGAGACACAGTCCTCGTGCCGGATAAACACGTTATCCTTGAAGTATTAATAAAAACTAGTTTCTTATTCTACGGTGCCTTTGCCAGCCAGACCGTCAGCATAACCAGCATAGCAATGTTTGCGGTTGTAGTTGCTGTCCCAAAGTCCAACAGGCTCGCCTGGACGCCATCCACTGTTGGCAGGAGCATCGGTAATACACCAGTTGGTGATACCGTATTGCTGTGCAGCAGGCACATACTTGAAGTATGCTGCAATAACATTCTTGTAGTATTCAGACATCTCTCTGTGTTGCTCATCAGTAAGATCCTGTGTCTTCAGCTTGTTACCGTCTGCATCCACATAACCCAGATCAAGTTCAGAGATCTTCACGAGTTTACCTGAAGCTGCAAGGATTTCGAACATCTTCACAATGTGCTGGAACTTCGAGTTGCGTGTAGCCTCGTTAGCATAGTAAGAGATGTGCATCTGCGTACCGATACCATCAATCTTAGTACCGTCTTTCTCCCATTCCTCAATCCACTTCACGAGCGAATTAGCCTTCATATTATCATCCCAATCAGACTCGAGATTATAGTCGTTGATGAAGAGTTTCAGTTCACCTTCACCACCATTCTCAGCGAAGCGCTGACGAGCCAGTTTCACAGCGGTGCGCACATAGTCAACATCACCGAGGTAATCCTGCCAATAGAAGTTGTTGGCAGCATCTTTCTCGCTCACTGTACCACGAGTAGCCGACTGCAAGTCATACTTGCCATCACCATCAAGGTCATCACCAGCAAGAGGCTCATTGACAACGTCCCATGATGTAACATAGCCGTTGGTTGCCTTCATCATACCAGTAATCCACTGATCCATAGCCCAAGTCAAGGTATCCTTCTTCTCTTCATCGGTGAGTTCAATCTTGTTGGTTTTCTCCATTACGCCCCAATGTACGTCAGCGAAATAGTAGTCAACAGCGTGATCAACCTTACCTATGTTGAGATTGAAGGCAATGGAGTGCATGGGGTTAGCATCTGTAACCTGTGAGGGGATGGTTCCTGTCATCTCATACTTCTGCCACTTGGTAGTAAAGTTGGGATTGGCAGGGAGACAAGCCCAGTGGATATAACCGCCAGGAGCACCGTGACACTGAGTAGCAGAACCGATGTTCTCGGAAGCCTTGTAGTAGAATGAAATCTTATATTGGTCACCAGCCTTCCAATTTATCTTTGGAGTATAGATGAAGAACTGAGTATCCCATTCATTTGCAGCATTAGCATTACCATGGATTACGATGCAGTTCTTACCTTCTGGACCTCCGGCAACAGCTGTTGGAGTGAATTGCCCTTTACCAGCTTCAGCCACCACAAAGTTATCCATTGACTTACCGCTTTCCATTGCGCCATTGGTGATATAGTCTTTGAAGACTTCCATTACAGGAGATTCAGAGTGAGTAATCTGAACGTTCTTGATATAGATGGAACCTACAAACTGACCAGTCTGACAGAGAACAAATCCACCATCGGCAGTGGCCACAAACTCTTTCTCAAACTCTTTCCATTCTGTATCGAAACCGAAAGAGCCTTCTGCGCGACCACCCCAGCCGCCAACGCCCCAACTCATGGTACCTTGACCAGTAGCCTTGATAGTCATCTTCAACTTATAGGTATTACCAGCAACAGTGGGCAGACCATCAGCCACATGATACTGAACCTTCCAGTTGTCAATAGCTTTAGCGTTGTCAATCTGAAGAGCACCTTCTACGGTGTTAACCTTGATATTGGCCTTTACCTCATCTGGAGCCCAGAAATAATAGCCAGGGGCAGTACTCCAATCTTTCTCATAGTCAATCTTATCAACCTTAGCATCTGGATCCACCTCAATTTCCTTGGCAGCTATAATACCTTTGAGATAGTTATTGTTCTGCTGTGCATGCCAAGCCAGCGTATGACCATAGATGGTAATACCATTTTCTTTAGCGTTGTTGACAAAGGCTTCAACGGTACCGAAGTCCATCTTGCCATCATCTTTCACACATGAAGCGTACTTCATAGCGTTGCCCGCAGTCATCTCGTCATAGTTAGAGTTGGCCAAACGGGTCACCAGACCGTCAGCATTATAGTCAGAGGCAGCCAAAGCCACACCCAACTTGAAGTTGGGGTGCTCTGAACGGTTGACGTATGTTTTTAATGCGTCGTAGTCTGCAAGATATTCCATGCCTGCAATAGAGGCTGGTTTTTCGAAAGCATAGCCCAGCTTGTCGTCATCGACACACGAAGTGGCGAGAGCGGCAGTAGCCAGCAGCATAGCTCCTAAAATCTTGTTTGAATGTTTCATACTTTTGTTATTGTTTATATCAGAAACCTAATTACTTTTCGAAGGCGAACCAATCGGATTTCACACCACGGTCGCGAACAACTAATGTATCCTTGGTAGCACACTTGATGCCGCTATACTCAACGGTGTAGTCAAGATAGAGCACATCGCGGTCTTTACCACCCCAACTGTTCTTATCACCTTTATCAGCATACTGACCTGTACCAGTAGCAGTTACACCTTCTACATTCGACGATACGGTACAAGTACCGTTGCCATCGAAGTCGAGTTTCAACAAGCAATCAATATTGTTGCCGGCATTATCCTTTGCAGGACGATCCCACTGTACACTATTGATACCAAGAGTCTTAAACTGGTTGAGCACTACTTCGTCCTTCTCTACGAATCCAGCATGACGTACAACTGTTCTACCGTCAGCGTAGTTATCAACACCACGACGCAGATAGTTTGACTGGTACTTGCTGATATATTTCACAGCATAGAGCACGTAGTTCTTTGGAGCCACATCCCAGTCACCAAGGTTGGTTATTGAAGGATTCTCAATACCTTCTTTGGGTTTACCAGAGAGGATACTGTCAACACCCACAGCGCTAACCATCTTCACTGGAATCACATAGTTGAGTTCAGTAGCTTTAGGATCGTTGAAGAAATCATCGGTCAACTGTACAGTCACACCACCGATCACCTTACCTTTAGGGATAACGATCTGATTGGCAGCAAGTTTATAATAGTTGGAAGGCATAGCCACTACAGGCTGATCTGTGCCCTTGAACTTCATACCGTCGCAAAGCGAGTTGTCAACAGCAATCTGGATAATCACATCGTTTTTGTTGTCATACACACCACCCATTGTGGCAATGATCTGACACTGGTGGTTATTGTCCAGTTTGGTATCATACTCAGGATCTTCACCCAGAGTAATGGTACGGATAGGGTTCTGTTCCCCCTGATAAGCGAAATAAGTTGTCGAATATTCGAAATCGGGGAAATCCCAATCGCCATTCTCACAAGAAGTAGAGGCAAGAGCCAGAACCCCAAGGGCAACCATCGCTTTGATATTATTCATTTTCATTGTTTTTCAGTTTTTATTAATAATGTCATTGATTACCAGCCCTTATTCTGTTGGAGCTGATCATATTTCAGGGTCTCACTGTAAGGGATAGGACCCCAGTACATATAGTCTTTGTATGAACGTGTTTCTACGTCAACCACCTCATAGTGTGCGGGGTCGCCAGTAATCTTCATACCTTTGACAGTCTCATTCAAGTCTGCCTTCCAACGACGGAGATCCCAGAAACGGAATCCTTCGAAGCAGAGTTCTATACGACGCTCGTTGTGAATCAGTTCACGCATCTTATCTTTATCGGCAGCACATTCGTTCAGATAGGGGTCGTCAACGTTGGCACAGATGCCAGCACGTTCACGGATAGCCTTCATCACATCGTATGCTGAGAAGCCCATACGACTGTCTCTTGGTCCCCATGCCTCATTAGCAGCCTCAGCAAATCCGAGGAAGAATTCTGTGAAGCGCATGAGTGGTTTGATGTGGTGTTTACCCTGCTTTGAAGTAGGATTACAGTTTACATCACCATTGAGAAGTTTACGCATGTAGTATCCAGTACGTGTTGACTCACCATCCTTCTTGTCCATAGCATTGTTGTCAGTACCATCGAAAGCAGTAACGATTTCCTTGCCACCAAACATAGACTTGTTCAGCACAATGAACTTAGCCAAACGTGGGTCGCGGTTTGCGTATGGATTCTGAGCATCATAGTTTGCTGCAGCAGCGCTGATGGGATAACCGTTTGCCATGGGGAAAGCATCGACGAGGTTCTGTGAAGGATTGATACGACCTTTACCAAACATAGTTGGTGGGAAGTTATTCTCCTCCATGCCAGAGCTTTCGCCAGCATTAGTACGCCAGAGCCATTCATTAGTATTCTGACCATTAGCGAGGTTCTTCAGAGCGTCGGCATTGGTAAACCAGTCATCACCCTTAGGATCGAGTTGTGAGACAGGATTAGAACCTAAATATTTGCAAACGTCAGCCATAGCCTTGGCAGCTTGTTCCCAGGTCACACCTGAACCTTCTGCAAAAGCAGGACTGGCTGCCAAGAGGTAAGCCTGTGCACGTACAGCTTTAGCAATGCGTGCGCTCATACGGTTCTTTGCAGTCACACCAAACACACGGTTGTACTGCGAAGCAGCAGCACCGAGTTGCTGGTATTTGGCAGGCACATCACCATCAGCATTGACGTCACCATATTCTTCAGGCAGCAATTCCACAGCCTTATTCACGTCGGCATCAATCTGAGCGATACACTCTTGGAATGTGTTACGTGGATAGTTGAACTGTGAATTCACATTCTCAGGCTCAGTCAGAATGGGCACACCCAGCAGTTTGCCATCTTCTGTCCATCCAGCGTGAGCACGGAGCAGGTGATAGATATAGAGGGCGCGCATACCATAGGCATCACCTTGGAAACGCATCTTATAGAGTTTTGACGAAACTTCGTCAGCTGCCCAAGTCACGTCCTCAGAAGTTTTGAGGAACAGGTTGATATACTGCATAGAGGCACGCAGATGCTGCCACTGGTCGAGAGGATTATTGTCCTTGCGCCATGCACCGCCTGCAATTTTACGGAATCCGTTGTTCACATCGTTTGAAACAGCATCGTCCGTAGCGGTTTCCGACCAAGGATAGCTCTCACCACCGTTACCCAAAGGATTGCTGATATAGGCATGTGCCAACAGTCCGGCAGCCCATGAAGGCATTTCCTTCAGGTCTTCCTCGCCTTTAAAGTTCTCTGGAGCTGGATTGAACAAGTCATCACAGCTGGTCAACGAGAGCATCAAAGGAGCTATCATTGTTGAAAGTATTGCTACTTTTTTGAATGTTTTCATTTTTCTTTGATTTATGAGTTACTAATTAGAACGAAGCTCTGAAACCAATGTTGTAAGAGCGCATCTGAGGTGCACCACCGATGTTGGTCTCCAGAATCTTACGCTCCTTGGCAATGGTCAGCAGGTTGCTTCCACCCACATAAACGTCGATACCACGTACGAACGAACCTTCGAAGAGGTTGCTTGGAAGTGCGTATGTAATCTGTACGCGCGAGAGGTTGAAGCGATCAGTGCTGTACATCCAGAAGTCTGAATAGCGGAAGTTGTTGTCACCATTGGTAGTGGTCAGACGTGGATAAGTGGCAGTAGCAGCAGTCTCGGGAGTCCAAGCGTTGCGAACTACCTCAGAGTACTTACCTGTACCACGAACCCACCAGTAAGAGTCGCTCTTCATGGCATGGCCACCCAACCAGAGGTTACCCATTGCAAAGAAGGTGAAGTTCTTCCACTTAGCAGTAAGGTTCAGACCCATGCGGAATGGAGTGTCCCAACGTCCGAGGAATACGCGGTCGTTATCATCAATCTTACCGTCGTTGTTCATATCAACATACTTGATATCACCAGGTTTTACCTCACCGAAGGTCTGCTCAGGAGCTGCATCGATTTCTTCCTGTGAGTTGAAGAAACCATCGCTCTTCAAGCCCCAAAGTCCGTTGAGCGGACGACCAATAGCTGAGAGATAATCAAACTCTATGTTCTCGTCGCGCTTGTCGGCAGTACTCTTATACCATGTACCGCTTACACCGAGGCTCAAATCCACTTCACCGATCTTCTTGTTTCCATATACACTGAAGTCAACACCAATACGTTTGTCAATGTTGTAGTTCACATAAGGAATAATAGAAGAGGTAGGATAACCAGTCTGTGTGAAGTAGTTCGGGAAGAGCGAAGTAGCACGTGTCAACATACCATCCATCTTACTGGTGAAGAAGTTCACGTCAAAAGTGATAAGTTTATCGAGCAACGAACCGCGGAGACCTACAGAGAACTCCTTACGCTTTACGAAGCCCATGTCATAGTTGTCACCACGCTGGAACTCAGTAGCAGCACCGCCTTCGAGGTCACCCCATGAATACCATCCACCGGTCTGTAAGATGGTCTTATACATGAAGTATCCGTCTTCGTTATCGCTGGCAGTGATGTCGATATCCTGGTTGATGATACCACCAGATACGTTCACCATCAAATCATCTACGAAAGTATCTTTCAGCACATCCTTAGTAGGACGCCATCCCAAAGTCACTGTGGGAGAGATTGCAGCACGGTTGCCTGCAGGCAACTTGGTTGAATATGGCATAGCAGCGCTGAAGTCAAAATAGTAAGTATGGTCGTAGTTATACGACAACTGCAAACCGAGGTTGGCATTGGTAGTGCGATGGTAGTGACCATTGCGCTGAGTCTGCCAAGCATTGGCGAGTGCCATAGCGAACACGTTGTGTACGCCATCAAATGTACGAGCCCAATCAAACTGTCCGCTAACATTATAAGTATAGCGGTAAGAAGAATCGCTGATATACTGCTGACCGGTCTTCTTGTCTTCACCATACTGGGTGATGCTACCAATCATGTCAGGACCGTTATAGTTAGTCCAAGTTGGTGAGAAGGTAGCATAGCTGTTGCTATAACCCTGGTTGTAGGTAGAAGCATAGTCGATACCGTATTTAGCACGGAACATCAGACCCTGTGTCAGTGCAGCGAGATTTATGTCAAACTCAGTATTGAACTGGAACTGACGACTTACAAACTTGTTGTCACCTGCTGCGAAAGCATCAGCATAAGGGTTGGTGGGGTTCGACTGTGTACCACCGAAGAAGAATCCATTTTGCAGGTAGTTACTGTTCATCACCGAACCGAGCGATACTTTGTCGGTTGACTCGATGAAGCTGATGGGAATCAATGGAGAAACGAGATGTGGACGCAATGTAGCGGCCTGTCCCCACCAATCAGTCTTTGCAGCGAATGCATCGTAGAAGGTCACATTAGCATCGGCCTTAGCAGACAACCAGTCGTTGAATTTCACGTCCATGTTACCACGCACGAAGAAACGGCTGGTAAAGTTGTCCTTGGTATTACCCACCTTCAACAGTTCGTTGTTGCGATAGTAACCTAAAGTAGTGTAGTACTTCACACGCTCTGTACCACCGGTAACTTCGACGATTCCCTCATAGCGAGTGGTGAAGTCACGACGATACTGGCTGTCGTACATATCAAAGTTAGGATAACGGTATGGATTCTTTCCAGAAGCGAAGTTATAGATTTCCTCGTCTGAATAGTTCTTATCATAACCGTCATTGATACGAGCTTGGTTATAGTAACTCATATATTCAGCAGATCCCAGATACTTGGGGAACGAGATGGGAGTACCAATACTCATGTCAGCATGTGCGTTGATACGGAGGTCGCCCATCTGTCCGCGCTTGGTAGTAATCTGCAACACACCCTTAGCAGCACGTGGTCCGTAGAGCACTACGGCAGCCGAACCTTTAAGCAGGGTAACTTGGTCTATTTCCTGTGGAAGCACGTTGTTGGCATCGCGAACCATTCCATCTACCACAACGAGATAGTCGCCATATCCCCAGAGACCGCCATTGACACCGCCGACCACGTTTTCGATATACTCGATACTGCTGGTGGCATAGTTCTTTTTGGCCATCTCCTTCATGTCTATTACCGACACACCGCCCATAAGGTCTTGTTTATCGACAGCGCGGAATGCCACTTGCACCTTGTCGAGCGTATCGGTCTCGGCTTCTTGGGCATAAACACCTGTTGAACCTGCAACCAAAGCTGCACACAACGCAAGTCCTTTATATATATGTCTCATTTGTTATTCTGTTTAATCATTAATATTACCATTACCAACCAGGATTCTGGCCGAATTCAGGATACATCGTAACATCATCGATACGGAATGGCAACCAATAGTGCTTAGCCGAAAGCTTACGTGTCACGAGAACTTCCTGTTCAAAGTTGACCACAGCATTGTCCTTTGGTGCATTACCATCGAAGGGCACACTTGGATCACGGTCAAATGTCTGCTTGGTCTTGATAGTGTAAGGATAAACGGTGAGGAGTTTCCAACGACGGAGGTCATTGAAGCGATGGCCTTCGAAAGCCAACTCTACAGCACGCTCACGGCGTACTTCACTCATAAACTTCTCTACGCTACCAGTAAAGCTTGCATCAACATGAGCCACACCTGCACGGTCACGAATCACATTGATAGCATCCTCGGCAGAGAGATTGCATCCACTGGCTTTCGCTGTGGCACTTCCATAACCCTCTGCAGTAGCCTCTGCATAGAGCAGATAAACCTCTGCCAAACGCAGCCATGAGAGGTGCATGTGGAATCCCCAACCATAGTCGTTGTCGGCCAAGTTAGCACCGATGGGTATAAACTTATAGTTCAGATAACCAGTACGTGAGGTTGACTTCGGGTCGTTCACGCCATTACCACCATTATAGAAGTTGGCAAACTCGTAAGGACCATACTTGTCTTTATCGGCAGCCACGTTTTTGATCATCTTCACACCATCATAGACAATGTCGTGATAGAAACGTGGGTCGCGGCCTTTCCAAGGATGATGCTCATCGAAACCAGAAGCAGCGTTGACAGTTCCATCTTCGTTATAGAGAGGTTGTCCGTTAGCCATACCATAGTAGTTTACATAGTTAGCAGTAGGACAGAGAATGATACCGTCACCGTTACAGATAGCAGAGATCTGGTATGAGTTCATCTGGCGCCAGTATGAGTCAGCACCGAATGAAGGGCTACGCATGATAGCTTCGGTAGAACCAGGCATCAAGAAGTCCTTACGCTCATAGAACAGTTTGCTGTAGTCAGCAAAGTCAACAAGTTTATACTGGCACTGGCCTTTATCCACCATAGAGATCACTTCACCGAGCGCATCGGCAGCAATCTTACAGTAGTTGGCATCATAAGTGCGCAAATCGTTGTCTGTTCCATTGACCATCAGTGGGCTACCGGCATAGAGGGCAGCTTTACCAAGATATGAGAGTGCCCAGATCTTGTTAGGACGGAAGATGTTGTTACCCTTGGTAGGACGACCAGTATCGGTATCATCCCAATTGACAGGCAACAGTTTAGCGGCTTCACGGAAGTCAGCAATCATGTGGTCTGCACACTCCTGATAGCTCATACGTGGAAGTCTGAACTGCTCCTGTGGATTGAGAGGTTCAGTCATGTAAGGCAGACCTCCCCAATAGGTAGTCAGTTCGAAATAGAACCATGCACGGAAGAAGAGCAACTGACCTTTGATAAAATTGCGTTGTTCCTGAGTAGCATCAGTGAGCATACCATCTTCAAGGGCCTTCAGACCGATGTTTGCCTGACGGATGGCATACCATCCACCACCCCAGAGTGACTTCTTGAAACGGTCGTCTTGGTTGGAACCCTGATCAATAGACCAGTCACGGTCCAAGAAAGTACTACCGTTTTTACCCGAACCGTAAAGGAAGTCGCGGTATGAACCTTTATCAACTGAGTAGCCAGCCAGATATTCGCCGGCACCGGTAGTGATGATTTCATCTTCTCCCCAGTTGAATGAGCTTACCCAGTAGTGCTTGGCAACATCGGGGATGACGTTATACATCACCTCGACATATCCCTGGAAATTCTTGAAGTTCTTGAAGGCGTCTTCTTTCGACAACACGGTCTGCTCATCACGATCCAGATAATCGGTACATGAGCTGAGTCCGAGTGTCATGCAGAAAAGTGCACCAAGAACATATATAAATGTTTTCTTCATTTTCTTTGCGTTTAAAGTGTGATTTTGAAACCTAAGTTGAAACGCTTCTGAGTAGGATAAGCACTCCATCCACCGGTATTTGACTCACGGTCGTCTGGCATATCAGTCCAGAGGGCGAGGTTGTTACCGTTGACGAAAAGCTTCAGACTCTGAAGTCCAAGTGAGTGGAGCCATTTCTCCTTAGAGAAGGTGTAGGCGATTTCTGCATATTTCAGACGGAGATATGAACCGTCGAACATGAAGCGTGTACCATCTGTATATGGGCTCTTCTTAGTCAGCCATCGTGGCAGGGGCACATCACCGTTCTGGTTTTCCTTAGTCCAATAGCTACCTTCGTGGTAAGCGGTGTTACGTGTACCGCCGAGACTGCTCAAGCCCACTGAACGTGATACGTTGTTGGTGCCATAGAACTGTACGAAAGCAGAGAATCCCTTGAAGTCAACACCAATCTGGAAGTTACAGGTATTCTGAGGGATACTGGTGAATCCGTAAGGAATATAGTCGTTAGAGGTAATCTTACCGTCACCATCATAGTCAAGGATGATATAGTTACCGGGCATACGCTCGTCGTCGTTTTGGTCGTGAGCGGTACTACCATAGAGTTCGTCCCAGTTGTTATAGTAGCCCTTGTCAACATAGCAGTAGGTCTGACCGATACCCTTGCCTGCGTTCTTCTGGTAGATAGGTTTCAGTTCTGGGTCATCGCGGTCGATGATTTCACTCTTAGCGTGGGTGAACGATACGTTACCCCAGAGACGCCAGTCCTTATTGAGTTGTTTATTGAAGCGGATGTCAACTTCATAACCTTCACTGTTCACTTTACCCTTATTGACTGCAGGAGCACCACCGCCGAAGTATGAAGGAACGGCACGGTCGTTACCTGTAATCAAAATATCGGAACGCTTCTCCTTGAAGTAGTCGAACGATCCAGTGATCAGGCCACCGAAGAATCCGAAGTCGGCAGCGATGTCGAGCTTCTTAGCTTTCTCCCAGTGGAGGTCGGGGTTACCAAACTGTGTCTGTTGCCACCAAGTATAGGGGCTCTTTGCAGGATCCACACCTGTACTGTTCTGACGGAAGGCACCTGAGTTAGCCCAGAGGTCCATATAGAGCCAGCGCTGGTTTGACACCTGGTCGTCACCGATTTCACCGTAAGAAGCACGGAACTTCAACATATCAATAATGTGCTTATCGCGAAGCACCTTCATGAACTTCTCTTCACTGATAGTCCATCCGATAGCACCTGAGTTGAAGAATGCGAAACGGTTGTCGGGTGAGAAGAGCTCAGATCCGTTGTACGCACCGTTATACTCAATCATATATTTATGAGCATAGTCGTATGTGGCACGGAATACCCAGTTCTCACGATAGTAAGGCTGCTGGCTACCGGTAGCATACTGTTCACGGTTGAAGTTACCCATGGCACCTACGTTGTGCTGACCGAACTGACGCTGCCAGTTAACCTGTGCAGAATAGTTCAAGCGACGATATGACATCCAGTCGTTCACTTTACCAGCACCTGTTTTCCAAGCCTTGTTGTTCTTAAAGTCAAACTTGTAGTTCTTGTCGGTAGTAACATTGGTTACAATCTTACCGGTCTCAGGGTCAATCCACTGTGTGAAGTCATCCTCCCAGTCGGTGGTATCATCAATACCGCGGCCTGTTTCATTGAAGGCGTTGTCGAATGCCAAACGTACCTGTGCACGCAATCCCTTGGTGATGAAGCCGAGGTCTTGTTCCAAGGTGAAGTCGGTGTTCAAACGGTCGTTAGTAGTATAACCGATACCGTTCACGATCAAGTCCATCATAGAGTTGGTAGCAGCCTGGTCGGGGTTCGGAGCATAGTAACCGAAAGCACCATTGCTGTAGATAGGACGGAAGGCATCAGGTGAGATACCATAGAAAGCAGACCAAACGAGATTTTCATACTGACCCTGTGTAGCTTTCTTCACTGCGTGTGAACCAGAGAGGTTTACGTGCAATTTAGTTGTCTTGGTAAGATTGAAGTCCAAGTTGCTGCGCACGTTGACACGGTCGTAAGAAAATCCTGGGTCGTAACCACGAAGTGAAGGCATCTTCTTATAGATGTCACCTTCATGAGCGTAATCGACACTTGCGAAATACTTGGCAAATTTAGTACCGCCAGAGATATTCACGTTAGCCTGATACGAAACTGCGACGTCCTTCAGCAACTCATCGACCCAGTTTACGTTAGGATAACGTTCAAACTCCTCCTGGTTGGCAGGATGGCGATACTTATTAATACGGTCACGAGTCAGATAGTAAGCCCAAGCCTCAGGACGGTAGGGCAACTCAGCCTCGATGACATCATTACGCAGACTGAGCGCATCGTAAGCATCCATCATATCAGGAAGCTTCGAATAACTCTTCAGCGTAGTGCTTGCACTAACATTGACCGTAGCCTTGCCCTCTTCACCACGTTTGGTGGTAATCAAAATTACACCGTTGGCACCACGTACACCGAATACTGCTGTGGCTGATGCGTCCTTCAGCACGGAGATGGTAGCAACGGAGTTGATATCAACGCTCGACATGGGGCGCTCGATACCATCGACAAGGATAAGAGGTGCACTGTTGTTCCACGACGTCACACCACGAATGGTGATGGTTGGATCTTCATCACCAGGCTGACCAGTAGTCTGCATGGTAACAACACCAGGCAGGTTACCCGCCAAGGCCTGTCCCAAACTGGTCACACCACCGGTGCGCTCCAACACTTTCGCCGTGGTTTGCGTAATGGCACCGACCACAGACTCTTTCTTCTGTTGACCGAAACCAACAACAATTACCTCTTGCAGAGCGTTATCGTCAGAAAGTTCGATACGCAGATTGCGCTGCTTACCAACCTTCACGCTCTTGGTAACCATGCCGACGTATGAGAATTCCAGAACGGAAGCCTCAGAAGGCACGTTGATAGAGAAATTACCGTCGAAGTCGGAAACCGTACCCGAACTGGCATCTCCCTTAATTCTCACTGTAGCTCCGATGAGACTTTCACCAGAACCATCCACGATCGTACCCTTGACCGTGATTCCCTTCTGGGCAAATGCGCCCAAAGTGAAGAGCATCAGCATCGCGATCAAAGAGAGCGAACGCTTCATTGTTAACACTTGTTTACACATGTTTTTTTCATTTTTGATTCATATTTTGTTTTAGGTTGCTGAATTCACAAGCTTATTTCTGCGTACAAAGTTACGTATTTACTATAGTTTTCACTTTTCACAGAGTAACAAATACTTTATTCAGACGATAACACCTTGCGATTGCGCACAGTTCCGTCCTTTAACACTTGTTTGATGATATAAACACCCTTTTGCGGTTTTTCCACCTGTTCACCTCTTATATTATAATAATAGGTGTGAGCCACTTCTTGCGAAGAAGCCACCGAACCGATGCCCGAAGCGTTTTGTTGCTTCTCCCACCACTCTTTATACCATTGGAAACAGGCATAGGCACAGCACTCCTCAAAGAGATTATATTTTTTCGCGTTTTGGAACGCTGGTCGCACAGTGCCATTGGCGAGATATTCGTCAATATCGAGATAGTCATGGGTATGGGTGAGTGTCATACCGATATTACCGAAGTGGTCATGCACGGCTTTCCAAGCTGCGCCCCATTTCGACGTCGAACCAGTTGCCCAACTGCCAAAGTTGGGAACGACCCATTGGTTCCACTCATTATAGTGTCCCTCCGACGTACGTCCAGGATCTTCCGGCGACCAATCAATCTCGGTCACCATGACGGGTTTGAAATCCACTACAGGCACATCATTATGAAAATTGGTAATGAAAGTCTGTGGATTGCAGTTATTATCGGTAATGTTGCCATACCATCCAGAATAGACATGAACGGCATAACCAAAGTTATTATCACTGATAGGATACTCCTTATAGCCCACATAGTTCGACTGATAACCTGCACCCGGCACCCAGATTATTCCGGTGAATCCTGCTTGACGAATAACATCTACTACGGGTTGGAAGAAATCGTGCAAGGCATTGGGAGCGAGTAATTGTCCTTTACCATAGTCATAACCATACTTTACGCCATTAGCCGAATATACATTGACGGGTTCGTTGGCGAGTTCAATAGACACTTTACCTGCCAACGCTTTAATCTCTTCATGTTGTGCAAATTCCTGCCAAACGGTCTTCAGATAATTCTGATAACCATCACCCACCTTAATATTCTGCGGACAAACACCCGGAGGGCGCACAATGACATAAAGTCCGTGGGCAAGCGCTTTCTTTATAAGAGGTATATAAAGCTGATTGAGGAAAGTCTTATAGCGAGCAAGCGAGAATTTAGAAATATCCGCCTCGTTGGTTGCATTTCCGCTATTGGTCCAACAAGGATCCATGTGCAGACGGAACACATTGCAATAAGACCCTTGCGACTTGTCGGTAATAGCCGTGAAGATTTTCTCAAAGAAATTCAGACATGGTGGAATGTCGGCTGTGTCGTAACCGGGCTTCCACGATTGCCATCGCCATCCGTTGAAATAGCGGTTGGGGGTATCCATCACACCGTGCAGCTGAATAGCCTTACCAGTGGGATCAACCAACTGTTTGCCGCTAACCTTCAGAGCAGGCAATTCGGTTGTGGTCTGTGCCCCTGCTCTTGCAACATTTGCAAAAAGCAGGAGTATCAGCCACAGCCGAATTGATTTTGAATAGTTGAATAGTTGCATTGCTTCTTTTTTAGTTTTAGGAAACCATGTACCATGGTTTTTCCTGTTTTACATAACCCAGACTGCATTGGAGTCTAAATGGTTTGTTTAGTTTGATTGCAAAGTTACGAAGTATTTCGCACGAGCAGTTTACAGTGTGTAACATACACTTTATATGAGATATATCATGTATCAAAACCTTTTCATCATGTACCAAACAACACATTTTCCCCATATAAAGGATGGTTTTGGGCCATTTTCTGTCGTTTTATAGAGGTTTTAACACTTTCATATAAAAATACATGTAACATAGAAAAAAACACCGCCAATGATGGTTTATTGCGGAAAAAGCAGTAATTTTGGACCAGAAACAAATATCTAACCCAAACATCTCCTAATGGTCTAACGACCCTTGGGGGCTAAAACAAGAAAAAGACAATGAAACAAATCCATTCAGAACAGGCACCAGCAGCCATCGGCCCTTACAGTCAGGCCATCGAAGTAAACGGTTTCGTATTCGCATCTGGACAGATTCCTGTAGATCCTGCCACCGGCAACTTTGTAGAAGGCGGTGTTAAGGAACAGACTCGCCAGTGCCTCACCAATGCCAAACATGTACTCGAAGCCGCAGGCACCGATTTGAGTCATGTGGTAAAAACCACTGTCTATCTCGACTCTATGGACGATTTTGCCGCCATGAACGAGGTTTATGCCGAGTTTTTTGCTCAGCCCTACCCTGCCCGTTCGGCTGTTGCCGTTGACCGTCTGCCCAAAGGGGCTTTGGTCGAAGTAGAGGTTCTGGCTGCCAAATAAGCATTGCCATGGTATATAGCGACCGCCGGGTCATTATCTCGTTGCTCATCGTGGGTATCGCCATGATGGGAATCCTTTTTGTGCTGACCGACGACAACCATACAGAATCGGTACGCGCACGTAAAGAAGCTCCAGAAAAGCCCAAGCATCGCTATTATCACACCCAAGGACAGCGGGTGGAGTCGTTTGTGTTTGATCCGAACACAGCCGACTCTACCCAACTGCTCCGTTTGGGACTGCGCCCATGGCAGGTGCGCAACATTTATAAATACAGGTCGAAAGGTGGCATCTATCGCACTAAAGCCGATTTTGCTCGCCTTTACGGACTGACCGTCAAGGATTACCGCCGACTGGAACCCTATATCCGCATCTCGGCAGACTATCAGTCGGCAGCATCACTGTTTGCCGACGACCGTCACCCACGCGACACCTCTCGTATGCGACGTGACTCGCTCTACCAGCATCGCGACACTACGAAATGGATTAAGAAGATTACCAACACCCAACGCATCGTGCTCAACACTGCCAGCGAGGAAACGCTGCGTCAAGTGCCTGGCATCGGCACGTTCTATGCCAAGGAGATTATTCGCCATGGTAAATGGATTGGTGGCTATGTGGATGTCAACCAACTCGACGAGATTGAGAATTTTCCCAAACAGGCCAAACAGTATTTCGTCATCAGCAAGCCCAATCCTGCCAAACTGAAAATCAACGAGTTGTCGTTCTCTGCTTTGCGGCGTCACCCCTACATCAATTTTTATCAGGCTAAAGACATCATAGACTATCGCCGGCTCTATGGTCGGATCCACTCGCTGGCAGACTTAGAGTTTTCTGCCGCATTCAGCGAACATGATTTGAAACGCTTGGAACCCTACGTGGAGTTTTGATTTCACACCGCACGGATATGTTTTTACTACATTCTATTGTGCGATTCATTTTTTTATAGTACCTTTGCCAGTGCGGAACATCCGCCTAACCTATACATAAAAGAAATGAAAAAACTAACATTACTATTGTTTATGGCTATACAGACCATGACTCTACTCGCTCAGGAAAAACTGGTGGCCCTCAGTTTTGACGATGGTCCCAACACCACCACTACAGTCCACATGCTCGATGTATTGAAGAAACATGGTGTCAAGGCTTCTTTCTTCGTCATTGGCAACAATATCACCGAAGAGAGTGCCGTAGTGATGAAACGTGCCCACGACGAGGGCCACGAGATTGAGAACCATAGTCTTACCCACAGTCCAATGTCGCAACTCACGCCCGACTCTATCCGCAAAGAAATCAAGACAACTTCGGCTTTGGTTGAGAAATATGTGGGTGAGGCGCCTGTATTCTTCCGTCCACCATATATCAATGTCAACCAGACACTGTATGATAATGTCGATTTGGGATTCATCTGTGGTGAAGGTTGTGAAGACTGGCTCGACCATGTTACTGCCGAACAGCGTGTAGAGCGCCTGACAGCTTGTGCACGTGACGGTATCATCTTCTTGCTCCACGATTTCAAGGGCAACGAACAGACTGTTGCTGCTGTCGATCAGCTCATCCCCATACTGCAAGCCAAAGGTTTCCGCTTTGTCACAGTCAGAGAACTCTTCAAGGCAAAAGGTATTAAAGCACAGAAGAATCTGATTTACAGCGATGTTATGCATCCAGAGCATCGCATCCAGTAGCAGCACATTGTTCTTCTAACCGTTGCTATCAGCAAAGATGTTTCGCGTGGTCAAAGCCCTGACCGCCGTACATAAATTTAGTTTTCAAGAAATATTTGAACACCGAACACCACATTTTGCTAATACATTGACATACAACAAACTATATGGTGTTCGATGGTGTTTATAACGCATTTATCGAACACCCATCGAACACCATAGATTGATTAGTTCCTCACAGGCGTTTCACAAGATAGTCAGTGCTGTATTTGGTTCTGCGTCTTTTGAAACCAGCAATCTGTTTCAAGTGACGACCAAGTGTTTGTATATTCGCCACACTCAAGCCACTGCCGAACCGAGTTTTCAGTTCGGCATAGATTTTTGCTACTGACAGATACTCACCCTCCATCTCATTGGCTGCCGGTGAGAAACATGCTGCGAAACACTGTTCAACAGGGATGATGGTGGTAAACCGCTCGTTGTTTTCCATGACCAGTTTAGTTTGTTCCTCGTCAAACCATGTTTTCTCACCATTTTCTATTGCCTCAACTGCCTGTGCATAAAGTTGTTCGTGGTTGGGACGACAATCCACACGTATAGGAGCAGTCAACTCGATAGCCATAAAACGGCGATTGCCTGACGGATCTGCCAAGATATCGTCCATATTGCTGGTGGCAATAAACGAGGCGAGACGCGGAAATTCCTCAACATGAGTGCCATAAGCGCGTTTGATCTTGATATTAGACAACTGGATGAGGTTTTTCAGAAAACCCTGTTGCACCTTGGGCGATATCTGGTTGAACTCGTCGAGATTGATCAGCAGAAACTGCGACATAGCCTGCAACACCTGGCGTTTCTCGTTGAGTAAAAGATTGTCGTTATAGCCCCATTGCAGTTCGGGCGGTAGCAAACTGCGACAAAACGTACTCTTATGGTAACCCTGTGGCGAAATGAGCAGAGGCACCATACTGTTGCCATATCGTCGGTTATACTGTCCTCGCCATTGGTTGACCATGGCGAGAAACCAGATGCGAAACCATGTTTCCCAGTGTGGATTGGCGGTTGGCACGGTTCGTGCCAATGCTCCGATATGGTCTTGTCCGTCCCATTTTCCATGCAGTCGGTAGAGATAATGGTCCATAGGATTGTATTTGCGTATGATATCCGACTCAAGATAATTTCTCACATCTTTATAGGAGACATTGATTCCTGCCAGAAGGAGTTCGACCGCCATGCGTTTTTTCACGCGTTCATCGAGTGGTTGGAAGTCGTAATACGCTTTCTGCCGATTCAGATACTCGGTATATTTCATCAGATCATTATAGCGAAAGTCGTAGTGACTGTCAAAATAGGCAATCATACGCTTAATCTCCGAAAGCGGATTTTCCGTTGCATCATCGACTTTCACAGGCGATGGCATATCCAACATATCAGATTGACAATCTACCTCATAGCGATTCACGCAAAGCGGTATCGCCTGAGGATTGTAATATGGATGGGCATCGAGAGTGTTGAGGAAATTATCATACAAAGTAGATACTTCCTTCGCCCCTTTTCCTTCAATCTGTGAGAGATAGAGCGGTCGGATGCGTGCTGCTGCCTGACGGTAGAGGTGTTTTGCCACTTCTTCATCAGTAGGCAACATGCCATTTTCATCGGCATAGCGCACCAACACCACGATGCCCTTAGCATCTGCAGCGGTCACCACAAGGTAGGTAGAGGGCAGAAAAGCGGCATTTGTCTTGGCTTTTTCGAGTGATTCTTTCCCTATAATGTCATCAAAATACAACATAAGAATACCATTGTTACGGGTCATCATAAGGTTGCCGTTGCTGTCTTTTGTAAATTCAGCAGCAGGGAATACATGGCGCCAAGTGGGGATGGCACGATGAAAGTCGTAGCCCAAAATACTGTCGGCAACCTCTTCTCGAAATTTTCCCACAGTCTGTTGCGCATCATCATGTGCAATTTGCTCCATCCATTTCACGATGTCAACGGTTCTCAAGGTCTGTCTGTTTTTTGTATTTCGTCTTGTAATTGTGAATTTCATAGTGTTTATATTTATTTGTTGTTCAATAACTTATGTTTATTTCCCCATACAGGTGCCCGTATCTTTTATGGCTATCCAACATTTTCAGTCCTTTGCCACATACCTGACAAAAGTATTATCAAACGTTGGATAAAGGTATTATCAAACGTTAGATAAAAGTATTGTCAAACGTTGGATAAAGGTATTGTCAAACGTTGGATAAAAGTATTGTCAAACGTTAGAAAGATGTTCTTTCAACGTTGGAAAGATGTTTTTTCAACGTTGGAAACGACTCATATCAAACGTTGGGCAAAGACTTATACGCCTGCATGGTTGACACTTATTCAATAGGCTGATCTGTCAGCATGTATTCATCTTCATAATGGTCGAATGTGACATAAGAACACCCTTTGTCTTTAAGCATACCAGCAATCGCTTGCTGTTGTTCGGAAGACAAATGTTTTTCTCCTCGGTTATAACGGTAGAAGGTGGAAATACTGCCCAAATAATTGATCAACTGTTGACGCACTTCGCCAATTTTACCACACTCCAATTGCTTCAAAATATTGTTCATTCCCCATGCTGTTTTCACCATTTTCAAGCGCACGAAATAATGACAATCTCCATTGTTGATAGCATCGGGATAGATGGCAAGTCCTTGGTGGAGATCAGCATCTTTGTACTGCATAGAGATTTGTCGAAAACATTGTGAGGCAAGCGGGCATTGGGTATTGAAACAAAAAGCCCATTGGTCAGTAATCAATCGTTTGACAGTCTGTGTTTCGATAGGTTGTGTTTTCATAAGCTGTTAATTATTAAGTTATTAAATTAAAAAATGTGTTTCTCGTTATCTGGTTCATGCCCGTTAGGCTGATAGGGCGTGATGTGTTTTTCCGCCTACAAAGATAATAAATTTGATGAGCGAATGCAAGAGTTTTCCAATATTTTTTTTCGGCTTTGCTTTTTCTCCATCTTCAGAATCAATCATTTTTTTCAAACAAAACAGGACATCGAGGATCTCTCCCTAAATCTGATTTTGGTGGTCGATGTGTGGTCGAAAATCACAGTTTCCGCCATTCGACCACACAGGGCATTTCATTCTCCTTCAATGTTTTAGCCCAGTCTGGTGGTCGAGTGGTAACAAAAGTGCGACATCGCGTGTGCGCATGCACGCGAAGGTCCCTATTCATAGGAAACGCATCCTTTGCTTTTTTTCTCCAAATATATAGCTTTTGCAGCATACTAAGAAAACAAGCAGCTATTACGCATCAGGCTGTATGGCAGAAACATGCTTAGGAATTTTGTGATTTTACAGCCTAAAAACCATGGAATTTTGTGATTTTATAGTCTAAAAACTATGGAATTTTGTGATTTTATAGCCTAAAAACCATGGAATTTTGTGAGAAATACACCAAAAAACTATGGAATTTTGTGATTTTATAGCCAAAACGCTTGGGAATTTTGTGAAAAACAAGTATCTTTGCAAACAAAATAGAACCAAAAAGTATTGATTATGAAGCTTTTGCAAAGAAAGATTGACAGCATTCTAAAAGAATGGAAGAAAAACGAGAACAGACTTCCTCTTATCGTCAAAGGTGCACGACAAGTGGGAAAGACAGCTTCTATCTTGCAATTTGCCCATAGCAACTACAAAAATGTAGTAGCCATCAACTTCGTATTGCAACCCAAATACAAAGCAATATTCGAAGAAGGTTACGAGGTGGATGACATCATCAGAAATCTAACACTTATCGATCCTTCTCTGAAGATTGAACCTACAAACACGCTCATTTTCTTCGATGAAATGCAAGACTGCCCAGCCTGCGCCACCAGTCTGAAAGCCTTTAAGATAGACGGCAGATATGATGTTATCTGCTCTGGCTCGCTGATGGGCATCAACTATCAGGAAATAGAATCAAATAGTGTAGGATATAAAGAAGATTACACCATGCATTCCATGGATTTCGAAGAGTTTTTGTGGGCAAAAGGTTATGACTTCTCTTTCATAAATAGTCTATACGACAAAATGACTACCGTCACTCCACTTACTCGTATAGAGATGGATATTCTGGAGAAGATATTCCGTGAATACATGACCATTGGCGGCATGCCTGCTGTGGTCAACCAGTTTGTCTCTAACAATAACTTCAGTGGCACACTCAAAATGCAGCAACAACTTCTGCTCGACTACGAAGAAGACATTACCAAATATGCACACGGACTCGACAAAGGCAGAATCAAGAATGTCTATGACCACATCACCGTATTCCTTGGACAAGACAATAAGAAATTCCAAATAAGTAAAATTGCCCGTGGAGCGAGAAACAGAGAATATGTGGGAACCATTGAATGGTTGCGCAATGCCGGTATCATCAACGTATGCTATTGTTTGTCACAACTTACCCTTCCACTAAAAGGCAATTATGATCCCAAAACCTATAAACTCTATTATAAAGACACAGGATTGTTGGTTGCCTCACTCGACGAAGAATCACAAGAAGACCTAAGGACAAACAAAAACTATGGCACATACAAAGGTGCTATTTATGAAAACATCGTGAGCGATATGCTTGTCAAACAAGGATACAACCTGTATTTCTATCGCAATGAGAAATCCACTATTGAGATGGACTTCTTTATCCGCGATGCCAAATCACTCATCCCCGTAGAGGTTAAAGCCACTGACAATGCCACTAAATCACTGTCAAAACTGACAGCGCAAGATGGAAAATATCCCGACATCCGTTACGGCATCAAACTCTGCAACAAGAACATAGGATTCAATGGGAAATTCTATACGTTTCCCTACTTTCTCACCTTCTTGCTCAAAAGATTGCTGAGCACGAACTCCCTCACACGCTGAGTATATTCCTGATGATGGTCACGATAGGCATGCGCATGGTCTGACCCTGTTGCCACATAGATGGCTTTGCGACCGTGTGTCTTTGCCTCGTAAAGGGGTTTCAGCATGCGATAAGGCACGAAGTCATCGCAGTCGCCATGGATAAAGAGCATCGGTTTCACACTCTTGCGCACCTGGTCGATCTGTCGGGCTTCGTCAAACGACCAGCCATAACGTGCCTCGCAGAGCCACGACGTGGTAGTCATCAACGGAAAGGCGGGCAGTCCAAACTGGTCTTTCAGCTGTGCAGCAAACTCATCCTTCACCGAGCTGTAGCCACAGTCTTCCACGAAACACTCCACTCTATCGGGTGTTTGCTCTCCAGATAGTGCCATCACCGTAGCGGCACCCATCGAAATGCCATGAATCACCTGACGCGTTGACTGCCCGTCAGCAAAGATGCCATCAGCCACTTCCGACCATCGCAACACATCCCAACGGTCGTTCCACCCCATCTGTATATGGTCGCCCTCACTTTCGCCGTGGGCATAGAGGTCGGGCAATAGCACATTGAATCCCATATCATGATTGTAGAGATAGGCAATATGGAGCATACCCTCTGCCCTCACCTTATAGCCATGCACCACCACTGCCGTGCGGTTGGTGTGTTTCGGCGCATAGAGGTAGATGGCATGGGCACGATAGCCCGATGGCATCGTGACAAAGGTATCTTTCACACAGTGGTTCTGATAGACAGAGTCCATCCAGTGTGTCGTCCACGGACATTCGTCTTTGATGCGGTCTTGCCAATGTTCGGCACTGTTACGCTCTTGTTGTGGATAGCCCAACGAATAGTCGATCATATAACTGCTGGCTCCTGCCAGTATCAATGCCACCAATATCAAAACAATGGCAACCGAGGCTCGGAAGCGTCTTTTCTTTCTCTTTATCATTGCGTTACAATCTTTATTATCTTTGCTTTTTCATTGGCGAAGATACAACATTTCATGTAAACCTGTATCATCCTCACTCATATTTTATAATATCTTCACAACCGCAAGAGTCTTTCCACCATCTCTTGTCATCGGAATTATTCGTTTCTTATCATCAATAACCAAAAACACCTAAACGATAAAGAAACAAACACGAATGCTTGGTATTCACAGACAAATAGTGTAACTTTGCATAAGACTATTACTTTTCCAACAATAACATACCACACTAACATGAAAAAAGTATTATTCCTATTGTTTCTAATTGGAACAACTTTCACTGTATCTATATCAGCTTCTGTCAATATACCATTAAACGATGGATGGCTTTTCAACCGTGGCTTTCAAGCTTCTTCTGGAATGACAAAAGTAAACCTGCCACATACATGGAATGCAGAGGACGGAATGTTTGGCAACACCGATTACTATCGCGGACTGTGTAACTACACCCGTAAACTGCAACTCCCTATCCAATACCAAGGGAAACGCATATTTCTGAAAGTCGGTGCTGCACAAACAGTGGCTGATGTCTTTGTGGATCATCATTTTGTGACACAACACAAAGGCGGATATACGGCATTTGTGGCTGAGTTGACCGACTTTATCAAACCAGGAAAGGAGAGTACATTGGAGATTCGTGTCAATAATGCGCCAACTATGGATATTGCACCTATATGTGGTGACTTCAATATCTTTGGCGGTCTATACCGTGGTGTAGAACTGATAGTGACCGATGATGTTTGTATTGCACCTGACTATTATGCAAGTTCTGGTGTGTTTTTCACTCAAACAGAGGTAACAGAAAAGAAAGCCGCATTGAAGATAGAAACTCTACTTTCTTCAAAAGAAACATCACTGGATGGTTGCGAAGTGGAATTTCAGTTATACGACAGGGGGAAACAACTTCGTCGCTTGGTCTGCAACGAAATATCAGAAGGGAACAAGGTGGTAATGACCACTACAATAGACAATCCTCACTTGTGGAATGGAGTGAAAGATCCGTTTCTGTATCAGGCTGTTGTCATATTGCGAAAGAATGGACGAGAAATAGACAGGAGGCAGGAGGCAATAGGATTCCGCTATTATCACGCAGATGCAGATAAAGGATTCTTTCTGAATGGAAAGCCATATCGACTCAATGGGGTTAACATGCATCAAGACAGGGCAGAAATTGCCACAGCACTCCATCAGTACAACCATGACGAGGACTTGGATATCGTTCAGGAGATGGGATGCAATGCTATCAGACTCAGCCATTACCCCCAATCCAAATACCTACACCAACAAATGGATCGTCGCGGATTGGTAGCATGGGCTGAAATTCCTTTCGTCAATGTATATGTCACAAACCCCAACTATGACGAGAACCTACGTCAGCAGTTAAAAGAACTGATACTACAAAACTACAATCACCCATGTATCTTGTTTTGGGGACTCTTCAACGAAATCAACTCTGGATGGTTAGACCGCCCTTCTAAAATGGCAAAAGACCTCCATGACTTGGCACATCAATTAGACCCTTCACGCCCAACAATGGGGGCAAGCAATCAAGATGATGATTTCAACGGCACACCCGATTTGATTGCATTCAACAAATATTTCGGATGGTATGACGACAAAATGGGAGAAATTGGCAACTGGGCTGACAACGAGCACCGCAAACACCCAGAAAGGAAAATGGGTATCAGCGAATATGGAGCAGGCGCATGCGTATTCCAACAAACAGATTCATTAATTCACCCAGACCCATTAGGACAATGGCATCCTGAAAACTGGCAAACCTATTACCACATCAGGAATTGGACTGAACTACAGAAACGCCCATACCTATGGTGCAACTTTATTTGGTGTATGTTCGACTTTGCTTCTGCTGGTCGTAGAGAAGGCACCATTCCTGGTCGCAACGACAAGGGACTGGTAACTTACGACAGGCGCACAAAGAAGGACGCTTATTATTTCTACAAAGCCAACTGGAACAAAGACGATCAATTTGTGTACATTGCAGGAAAGAGAAATACACTAAGAAACTGTAAAACCACTACTATACAGGCATTTAGCAATAGCGGCCCTGCCAGCTTGTATATCAATGGAAAGTCTTACGGACAGGCATTTCCTGACAACGTTAATGTGTTACAATGGAAGAATGTTACACTGGACACTGGTGTAAACACTATCGAAGTAAAAAACAAACACAGTAAAGACACATGTAAATGGGTATTGTCTGACACCATTGACTAATATCACTTCACAACGAAAACGATGAAACACCTACTGATTACTACAGTGGCACTGATGACATTGGGAACTAACGCAATGGCACAAACCGAAAACGAATGCCTTGACTTCCTCTATCAGCACATGCCCACACCCGACAGCGTGGATTACCCCAAATCTTATTGGCGCAACCAAGTGCGACTCGCACTGAAAGCCAGAAAGACCATGTCCTGGGGACACACCGTACCCCTATGGGAATTTCAAAACTTCGTACTGCCCGTGCGTGTCAACAACGAAGCACTCGATGAAGCACGTGCCACCATTTATAAAGAACTGATGCCACGACTGAAAGGAATGACTATGGAGGAGGCGGCACTCGAAGTCAACCACTGGTGTCACGAGAAAGTAAGCTACCGACCAAGCGACGGCAGAACCGCTGCACCACTGGCTACCATGCGCAACAGCATAGGGCGCTGTGGCGAAGAGAGCACCTTCACTGTGTCTGCCATGCGTAGCGTGGGCATCCCTGCACGACAAGTATATTGCCCACGATGGGCACACACCGACGACAATCATGCATGGGTTGAGGTGTGGATTGACGGTAAATGGCGATTCTTGGGAGCATGCGAACCTGAAGCCACACTCGACAAAGGATGGTTCAACTGGGCGGCAAGTCGTGCCATGCTGGTAAGGGCATTCGACTATGAAGGCAACAGCATCTCTACCACCACGACATACGCTCCAGTCAAGACACTCAACGTGAAAGTGGTGGACGAGAACGGAACGCCCATCAAGAATGCCACCGTAGATTTCAGACTCTACAACTATTCGGAGTTTTATCCCTTGCATACTGCAAAAACAGATGCAGAAGGATGCGCTGCGTTTCAAACCGGATACGGCGATCTGCAGGTATGGGTGAGCACTGGCAATAGATACGGAGCTATGAAGGCTGATGCCTACACCACAACCATGACCATCACCCCCAATCGCAAAACAGGATGCGAATGGACTGAGCAATACGACTGGCATGTGCCGACAACTGTACTGCAAGAACCTGACCGCAGCATTGTAGATACAGTCAGCGCAAATGGAAGACGACTGATGCGCGAAGACAGCATACGCGCTGCCTATCAGCAACATACTTTCTACAAAGGACAAGACGAGACGCTTCGCAAAGCGCGTAGCAACTGGAAGGTAATAGAACGATTCATCAAGGAGAACCACCCCCATACGGCTCTCGTGCTGAAAGGCCTCAACGAGAAAGATCTAAGCGACGTGACGATTGATGTGTTGCACGATGCCTGCCTCATGAACGAAGAGGCTCTAAAATGTGGCGGTGTGCGCATCTCTACCGAACACCTCCGTCCCTTTGTGGCTTTCCTGCAAAAACAACTGCCGAAGATGACCGCTAAGGAATGGATCAACTGGGTGGAACAAAACATTGCTGTAGATAACAGCAAAAATCCAAAACAGCTCTATACCTCAGTGGTGGGTATCTATAACAGCAGACGATGCAACGACCGAAGCCGCGAACTCTTTACCGTTGCGGGCGCACGGGCATTGGGCATGAAAGCGGAACTCGACCCACTGGGCAAAGCAATGGTGGCAGACAACAACGCTACAGCAACAAGCGGATGGCTCAGACTTGCTAACAAAGAAGAGAAAGTGGAACAGGTTGCAATGGGCACACTACAACTGGATGTGCCGAAAGACATCATGTACTACCATGGCTACACCATTTCGAAAATGGTCAACGGACGACCCACACCACTCGACTATGCAGACGATGACCCTACCGTAACAGGCAAATTCCGCGAAGGATTGATGTTGCCTGAAGGCGACTATCTACTCACCACGGGCACTCGACTGAAAGGCGGCGATGTGCTTACCCATAGCACCATGTTCTCGTTGAAGGCAGGAGAGACCAAGAAGGTGAACGTACTCTTCCGCACCAGTCAACACAGTGTGAAGGGCGACTTACAACTCGACGACAGCGAAATCAACTCAAATGCCACTTCCCATCAGAGTGCACAATAACGCTGTGGTCTATTCATGAGCATTCACTATTCATTCAATAAAAATATGATATTAGAACTTTGCTGTGAAAACATCGAGAGCGTAGAGGCTGCTGTCCTTGGCGGTGGCAATCGTATAGAACTGTGTCGCAATTTGGAAGTAGGCGGACTGACTCCCGATCGCGAACTGACCCGTCAGGCGGTAAAATGCTGTCATGAAGGCGGTTTGAGTGTGCAGGTATTGATTCGTTCACGTGGCGGTGATTTCGTCTATACCGATGACGAAGTGGAACAGATGGCAGAAGACATACGCATGGCTATCATCGACGAAAAAGCTGACGGTATCGTGATTGGAGCACTCACCAAAGAGGGTGACATCGACTTGGAGGCTTGTCGCAAATGGATGGACATGGTGCGCCAACCAGACGGCACCTTCTCTTGCGAAGTGACCTTCCATCGTGCTTTCGACAGATGCCGTAACCCGATGGAGGCTATCGAACAGATTGCTGCCATGGGATGCGTTCGTATGCTCACATCGGGTCAGCAACCCACAGCGGAAGAAGGTATTCCCCTACTCCGTCAACTCGTAGAGAAAGCCAAAGAACTGTCTGTGAAATATGGTCATCCGTTCAACATCCTATGTGGTTCAGGTGTTACAGAAGTGAGTGCACCCATCATCCTGCAAGCCACAGGAGCTACAGAGATTCATGGTTCACTGCGCACTGGACGTGCCACAGATGTGGAAAAGGTTAAAAAGGTGATGGCATTTATGGCTGAGCAAGGCTAACCGCTCATCACTTTCTATCATCCTGATAATAAATAGGAGGGAATCACACATACGAATTTATCATGACTTTATGGTTGTTTGTCAAATATATACACTATATTTGCAACATCTCTGTGGGTTCTGCATGGTAACCACAATCCTTCATCATCATACTATTATAGTGGCAGACCAACAGGGTCTGCCACTATTTGTCTAATCCTAATCGGTCAATAGAGTTTGGTACGCGTAATGGCGAAACATCATTCGACTTTACGCTATTCTTGTTCTAAAAGGATGTTTTTAGAAAAGAAAAGCAGAGGATTGTGACAGATATGAAAAGAAAACGCTATATTTGCAGTCAGCTTTCTGCCGATTGCACAAAGGATCTGCAATACGGCAAAATGATATAAGACATACTGATGAAAAGAACAAAAAGACATAGTTTCCAACAGCTATTTGTTTTCCTGTTGACGCTCTGCATGGCGATGACTACAATGCAAACGACAGCACAAAACACAGATACTGACGCTGCCACCGTCCTACAAAACGACAGCAACACAATACGGAAGAAAGGACTGGTGGACAAACTGATGCAATATCTGGCAGAGAGCGACAAACCAGACCCTAACAAGAAGATTGACTTCGGCATCCTCGGCGGACCACACTACAATAACGAGACAGGACTGGGACTTGGCATTGTAGCTTCTGCCACCTATAGTGCCGACCGCAGCGACTCGCTGTTGGAACGGTCCAACGCTTCACTCTACGGCGACATCACTACCAAAGCCTTTATGATGGTGGGACTTTCCGGCAACCACTTCTTCCCCAAACGCCACTTCCGACTGGACTATACCTTATATGCCTATACCTTCCCGTCGTATCTCTGGGGATTGAGTTATCCACAGAGCGACAACGATGACAACAAAAGCAAATACAGTCACGACAAACTGGAAGTGATGACACGACTGTTGGCACGCCTGAACCGATATTCGTATGTAGGTCCTATCGTGCGCTACCAACTGGTGCATGCCTATAAACTGAAAGACCGCGCACCACAACTGCTTGAAGGTCAACCCATGACGGTCAACGACATCGGTGTGGGATTGAGCTATACTTTAGACTCTCGAGACTTTATCCTCAACGCCTCCAAAGGTTGGTTCTTACAACTCGACCTCATGACATCGCCCACTATGTTGGGCAATAAGCACACCTACTATTCGGCAGAACTGCAACTTGCCACCTACCGCAAAGCATGGCGTGGCGCCATCATAGCAGCAGAAATACACACCCGACAGACAACAGGTGAGGTGCCTTGGTCATCGCTCTCTGAAGTAGGATCAGGCAGAAGAATGCGTGGCTACTACGAAGGACGCTATCGCGACAAAAACGTGATAGACGCACAGATAGAACTGCGACAACATGTATGGCATCGCAACGGCATCGTCGTATGGTTGGGTGCCGCAGAGGTATTCCCTCGTTACAGTGAGATGCGTCTGAACCGCATCTTACCCAATGCAGGTATAGGCTACCGCTGGCAGTTCAAGAAGGGAGTCAACGTGCGACTGGACTATGGCTTCAGTCGTAACGGCACAGGATTCATATTCAATATCAACGAGGCATTCTGATGATGAAACAAAAGACTATCAACAAACTGTTTTACTTCTTCCTCACAGTACTCATCCTGCCTAACATCATACAGATCTATACCGAAGGACTTGGACTGTGGGGCAACATGGTGAATATCATCGCACCAATAGCCTTCTATATACTGGCACTAACCGTGGGACGACGTATAGGTCGCACGGTCATACTCCTCTTTCCCATCCTATTCCTGGGTGCCTTCCAACTGGTACTGACCTATCTTTATGGTCGTGGTCCTATTGCTGTGGATATGTGGCTCAACCTCGTCACTACCAATGGAGACGAGGTGGGCGAACTTCTCTCACAACTTTTGCCTGCCATCGGTTGGGTGGTCATCATCTATGTACCTACCATCATCCTCGCCATCACGCTATGGACGAAGAAAAGGGATTTAGACCATACATTCGTGAAACACTGGAGAAAGAGTGGATTCATCATGGCTGTGGCGGCTATTCTACTGACCACAACGGTGACAATCTCCACAGACTTTATACCTACCAACAGCATTTTCCCACTGAATGCCTGCTACAATTGCACCTTAGCATTCGGTCGAGAGAAGGCATCGGCAGAATACCATAAGACTTCTGACCATTTCACTTTCAATGCCAAGAGTACGATAGACCCGACAGATACTACACGCCAAACGATTGTCTGTGTGGTGGGTGAAACAAGCAGATCCGACAACTGGCAACTCTATGGCTACCACCGCCCCACCAACCCATTGCTGACAAAACAGCAAGGACTGACGGTGTTTTCCAACTATATGAGTCAAAGCAACACGACCCATAAGAGTGTGCCGATACTGCTGTCGTTGGCATCGGCAGAGGATTTCAATATCCTGTTTCGTACCAAAGGCATCATGCAGGCTTTCCGAGAAGCAGGATGGCACACCGCATACATCTCCAACCAACAGCGCAACCACTCGTTTATTGACTTCCTCGGCGAACAGGCTGACGACTGCATCTTCCTGCACGATACAGCCAATGGAGGCAGTAAAGCCATGACAACAGATAGCGATGTGCTGACTCCACTCCGAAAACAACTGGCAAAAGACTATCACAAACTCTTTGTCGTGGTACATACTTATGGTTCACACTTCGACTATACCGACCGCTATCCGAAGTTGATGGCACACTTTCTGCCCGATTCTTACAATGGAGCAAAACCACAATACCGACAGATGATGGTAAACGCCTACGACAATTCCATACGTTTCACCGACTGGCTATTACACCGTATCATCAGATTGGCTCAACAGCGAGGAGGCGCTACTGCCATGCTCTTTACCTCAGACCACGGAGAAGACATCTTCGACGATAGCCGCAAACTATTCCTCCATGCCTCACCCTATCCGTCATTCTACCAACTGCATGTGCCGATGGTGATATGGACTTCTGAGGTTTACACCAAACAATTTCCCAACGAGGCTGATGCGCTGCATCGCAACAGCCAGTTGCCAGCATCCAGCAACTGTGTGTTTCACACGCTGCTGACCTTGGGCCACGTGGCAACAACCTACCGCAACGATACGCTGTCGCTGGCAAGTCGGCGGTTTATGCCCCAACAGAAACGCTTCTTCCTCGACGACCACAACACGCCAAGAACCTACGAGGAATGTATGCAGGAAACGGATATAAGACTCTTGAAACTTAAACACATCATAAAATGACAAAGGCCATACTCATGAAAGCGGGCGCCATATTGGCGCTGACTTTGACCGCTACGACAGATGCTAACGGCCAGAACATTCAACCTATTAAATATGGTGATATGAACCAATGGGTGACACGCCATGTGAAAGAGAGTGCTATCATTGGTGGAAACACCAAAACCCTCTACGAGATAGCGCCTGCCAAAACGTGGAAACAGAATGCACCATACACCAACTGGGGCGGTTCGCCTTGGGGTACGTCAAACGTGATGGCGAAGGTGTCGGGCATTACCAAAACCAACGTATCGGTCTATAGAGACAGTCATCCGGGACATGGCTTTTGTGCCAAACTGGTGACACACATCGAGACGTGTAAGGTGTTGGGCATAGTCAACATCAAAGTATTAGCTGCTGGAAGCATCTTCCTCGGCGAAACCCTCGAACCCATAACTTCGACCTCAAACCCTATGGCAAAACTCGATGCGGGTATGAAATTCACCGGAAAACCCAAAGCACTGGTGTTCGACTATCGGGTGCAACTATCGGGACACCCCAACCGCATCAAGGAAACGGGATTCAGCAAAGTGAAAACCGTGGCAGGCATCGACATGGCAGACTGCGTCTGTTTGCTACAAAAGCGATGGGAGGATGCCAAAGGCAACATCTGGGCTAAACGTGTAGGCACTATGGTGGTGCGCTTTGCCAAAACTACCAACGGATGGGTGGAGAATGCATCTTTTCCCATCCACTACGGTGACATCACCCGACAGCATTTCTACAAACCCTATATGGGACTATTGTCAGGAAATGACATAAAATGGGCGAAAAACTCGAAAGGCAAGATGATGCCTGTGAAGGAAATAGGATGGGCTACTGCCAACGAAGCACCTACCCACATGATTCTGCAGTTTGACTCCAGCCACGGTGGTGCCTATATCGGTTCGGTGGACAACACCCTTTGGGTGGACAACGTAAGAGTGGAGTATTAAGAATACAGAAAGAAAACATAATTTTCTTTTTGTATTCTGCTCACTTAATCGTACCTTTGACCTGTCGGTCTTAGGTACTCGCGTTCGATAATACAAAAGAAAAACTTAATTTTCTTTTTGTATTCTACTCACTTAATCGTACCTTTGACCTGTCGGTCTTAGGTACTCGCGTTCGATAATACAAAAAGAAAAACATAATTTTCTTTTTGTATTCTGCTCACTTAATCGTACCTTTGCAATAGAAAACTACTAAAAAGACAAATCAACAACATGAAACAACAACTGACAAGGGTGGCAGTCTGCATCATCGCCATCCTCTTGGGATGCAACATTCAGGCTGCCAAGAAAGTATTCACACTGGGCGATTCCACTATGGCCCCCTACGACGTCAACACGACAAAAATGCGTGGATGGGGTATGTATTTCGGCAATTTCCTTACCCATGGATGGGTGAGCCTCAACTATGCAAAAGGCGGAAGAGACTCGCGTGCCGGATATAACGAGCTATGGCAGAATGCCAAGGATAGCGTGGGCTCTGGCGACTATGTGCTCATACAGTTTGGACACAACGATGAGAAGTTCAACGGCATGGACAACCAAGAACTTCAGACCTTCTATGCTACACAGGGAAACGATGCACAGTTGGCTACTGTAAGAAAGGACAAACGAGGCACCATCCCCCACTCCACCTATAAAGAATGGTTGAGAAAAATCATCAGAGAGGTAAAGGCAAAAGGTGCAACTCCTGTGCTTATATCACCCGTATGCAGATGTTATTTCGGTGCTGACCACAAGATAACACGTGCCGGACAACACGATTTGGGCGATAAGTTTGATGCTTTGCACCAAGATACTATCATGACCCAGCAACACATTGACAGCGACAACCATGACATGGACTATCCCTACCACATGAGACAGTTGGCTAAAGAGGAACATATCAGTTTTGTGGATATGACCACAGCCACCAAAAACCTCTACGAGCAATACGGCAGTTTTGACGCATGCTATGCGGCACTCTTCGACAAAGGTACTACCACCGACAAGACGCACTATAACAAAAAAGGTGCTATGGCTGCTGCACAACTCTGCGCACAACTGCTGAAAGAGCAGGGTATTTTGGCTAAACACATCACGATTCCTACAGAAGCCAAACATGCCTATGATGCTGTGGTGTCAACAACTGCCGAACTCTGCCATGCTATTGCTGCTGCCAACAGCCGCAAAGACCAACAGACGCGTTACCGCATCTTGGTAAAAAAAGGCACTTACAAAATGCCGACAGGAGCAATGAAACACTATAAGCATACGGGAAAAGACCGCACCACCGTATTGTGGGAAGGCGATCTGCCCGACCCTATCACCTATATCACCGCTGCCAACCTCTCGCTGATTGGTGAAGACCGCGACGCCACCATCATCACACAAGACATCTCCAACGATTCGAACATGCTCTTCAAAGGTCCGTTTGGCACTGCCCACAAATACGAAACCATACGCTATAGTCCTGTTTTCCAACTGACAGACGCTGCCGTTGGCACCTATTTCCAAGACATCACCATCAAAAGTGGCATCGACGACAGACTCGGACGCAACCTCGCTGTCTATGACTGTGCCACCAACACCATCTATAAGAACACCCTGCTCTATGGCTACCAAGACACATGGACCAGTAGCAACGAACAAGGACTCTACTACTTTGAGGGCGGTCAGGTGCGCGGACGTACAGACTATCTCTGCGGTAAAGGAGATGCCTATTTCAACCAGTTGGAACTGCTACAGATTGCCGGTGGATATACTGCAGTACCGTCGAAACCGAGAAACGTAGGTTGGGTGTTCAAAAACTGCACCATCAGCGCATCAGGCAACGACGTCGATGGCACCTACACCTTGGGGCGCCCATGGGGCAAGGCAACACCTGTTGCCGTGTTTATCGACACACGAATGAATGTGAAACCTACCACTCTGGGATGGAACGAGATGCATGACGGATGGCCTGCACGCTTTGCAGAATGGAACTCAAGAGACTGCAACGGAGTGACCATCGAAACCGCTGGACGCAAGACCATCTTTGCCAATAGCCATGAAAACAATCCCACACTGACAGAAAAAGAAGCTGATACCTACAGCAACATGAACCGTATGTTTGGCGACTGGCAACCTACCGATGATACCAAACAAGCTGCTATTCCTGTTGACATCCGCGTCAACGCCGGTGTACTGACATGGAGCAAGAGTTACGACACATGGTTGTGGGCCATCTGTAAAGATGGCAACGTGATCGATTTCACCGAACAACCCACCTATACTGCAAAGCAAGCTGGAATCTACAGCGTGCGCGCAGCCAACCCTATGGGCGGACTGAGTGCACCTTCGGCAACAGTGACCGTCACCTTGTAAGCCACAGAAAAGTCACACAGGCTGGTACCTTCATCATGCGTGGACTAACAAACGAGCAACCATTAAACAGTATAAACAATTCGTTGGGATTGGCTTTATACTGCTGACCTATGGCAACCTTCTTCAATCCCTTGCAGTTTTGGTAACAAATAAATCTCAATATGCAAAATTTCCGTGGATTTATTCTGCTGATTTCATATAAAAGTTTTATCTTTGCAGTCAATTATATGCAGATGAGAAATGAATGACACAAAGTGGACATTGATACGGCTGATGAGAATGGCTGTGGGCTGCGAACCTTATGAGCCAATGACACTCCCGGAAAGGGAGTGGAAGGAGGTTTATATACAGATATGCCAACAAACGCTCACTGGGGTGATATATTGTGTGGTAAATCGGATGAGTGGCGACGTTGGCATACCCAAACCGCTACTGATGGAATGGACCCTGAAAGCCGAAGCTATACGCAGATTCAACGCTAAGATGAACGCAGAGGCTGCAAGGCTAACGCGATGGTTTGGCGAAAGAGGACGGAAGACGGCAATACTGAAAGGACAAGCCAACGCACGACTGTATCCTCACCCCGACGAACGGCAACCCGGAGACATTGATATATGGGTGGAAGGCGGCAGGGACAGCGTCGTGAAACTGCTGGGCGACGAGGGCGTTCTGGACACAAAGGACACCGTGTCGTATCATCATGTGCACCTGAATAAAAACGCAAGCGGTATCGCGGTGGAGGTGCACTTCCGACCATCGTCGGGTAATTACAACCCCATCACCAACCGCCGACTGCAACGGTTTCTCGAAAAGGAAATCCTGCTGTCGGAGAGTTGTCCCGAAGGCTTTGACGTGCCCACCTGCAGATTCGCCCTGATCATGCAGATGGCGCATATACAAAGGCATTTCCTCTCGGGAGGCATCGGACTGAGGCATATCGTGGATTACTATATGCTGATGAAGATTTCATCTGAGGAAGACCGGCGATTTGTAGCCTCCCAACTGTCAAGGTTCGGACTGCGGAAAACGGCAGGAGCGGTGATGTGGATGATGAGCGAACTGTTCTCAATGGAGAGCGACAGGATGATATGCCCGAAGGATGAAAGGCGTGGCAGATGTATGCTCGACGAGGCATTTAAGAGCGGAAACTTTGGGTGGTATCACGAAAACCGCCGAAAGGGATACTGGCCAACCGTAATCAGTGGCATACTGATACCGATAAGGCTGATGGGATTCTCATTCCAGGAATGTCTGTGGATTAATGTCAAGTTTGTGATCTATATCATACGCACAATACCCAAGAGGATTAAATACAGAAGTTTATCACTAAGATATGTTCACGAAGAATGACAACAAGATATTATAGTGTGGCACGACATGTGATGGCATTGACTGCCGGGGACGACATCTTCGCATTGCTCGACAACTGCCGTCCGTTTGAGGTGACTCCGTCGGAGCCGCTGATAAGTGTCGTGATACGCGAGAATGCTCTCCTACCCGAGGCTTGGACAGAGGAATGGCGACAGGAGGAAGAGGGCGACGAGATAGCATGCGGACATTCGGGAGGAAATCCGTTGTTTGTGTTCCGCTCGCACGGGAAGATGGCCGGCTGGATGGAATGTGGCAGCGACTATCGCAGGGCGACGGTATATACTGGCGAACTGCCCAAGTTGGCTATCGACAACGCGATGATGATTGCATTTGCCCTTGCCACGGCGGAAATGGACACACTGCTGTTTCATGCGTCGGTGGTATGTCGCGGGGGAAAGGCGTATATGTTCCTCGGACCGAGCGGAACGGGCAAGAGCACTCACACCCGCTTGTGGCTCAAATATATAGAAGGTAGCCGACTGCTAAACGACGATAATCCCGTGGTGAGGATAGAGGCTGACGGGGAAGCGGAGGTGTATGGATCGCCATGGAGCGGAAAGACTCCGTGTTATGTCAACGAGCATTATCCCTTGGGTGCAATAGTGAGGCTTCGCCAGGCACCTCATAACGCCATCCGACGGATGTCGCCCATCGAGGCATACGCCACCATGGCATCAAGTGTGTCGGGAAAGAGGTGGGAGAAGAACATCGCCGACGGACTGCATCGTGCACTCAACTCACTGACTGCAACGGCAAGAATGTGGCACATGGACTGTCTGCCCGACGAGGCGGCAGCGAAAATGACAAGCTCAACGATATGAACGACAACAAGATAATTGACGAGGCTGTGGCACTGATGAACGAAGGATATAGTGTGACTCTGCCTGTTTCGGGGCGCAGCATGCTGCCGTTTATCATCGGCGGCAAGGAGAGTGTCATACTCGCTCCTCCTGCAGGGCTCAAGCGCGGCATCGTGGCATTGGCATGGGTGGAGAACAGGCGATATGTGCTCCACCGCATAGAGAGGATTGAGGGCGAGAGTGTGACGCTGATGGGCGACGGAAATCTTGTCGGACGCGAACACTGCTCCATAGGCGACGTCAAGGCTATTGCCACTCATGTGGTGGACAGTAATCAAAAGCGTCATTATCTATACACCCGTTGGCGCAAGACGGCATCCGAAATATGGTGGGCGCTATTGCCCTTAAGACGATACATATTGAAATTAATCATTTAGAAGATATGAAGAAGAAAGACGGAATGGTGCTCCGCGAAGTATGCGGAGAGAAAGTGCTGGTGGGCGAAGGACTTGGAGCCGTGGATTTCGGCAGGTTGATAAGTCTCAACGACACTGCGGCATACCTTTGGGAACAGCTCGAAGAGGATTCGGACATCGACTCCTTGACACTGGCATTGTGCAAGGAATACGACGTGGAACAAGAGGTGGCACGACATGACGTGGAGGCCATCCTGGAAGAATGGATAAAGACCGGAGTGGTGGATAGATGAAGTATGCAAGGTGGTTTATAGACAACTCGCGCGGCATAAGACTGAATATCCTTGTGCGCATAATGGCAGGACTGCTGCAGACAGGGCTTGCATTGTGCGTAGTATGGCTGAGCAAGAGGCTCATCGACGACGTAGCCATGAGGGGCACCATGAGCGAGATGGCTGTGCAGGCATTGCTCATAGCTGCTGCCGTAGTGGCGGGGGTGAGCATACGCCAACTAAACCAATACCTTGCCAATAAGGCATTTATCAAGAAGGTGGCGGAACTGCGTCTCGCTATCTTCTCGCAACTCTTCAACCGACGATTGTTTGAGGCCAATGATATACACTCGGGGGACGTCACCTCGAGGATGGCCAAGGACATAGATGCAGTGAGCGAGACATTGGCTGTGCAACTGCCGCAGGTGGTGGTGATGACTATACAACTGGTTGGAGCGTTCCTCCTGATGAGATGGTTTGACAGCCGACTGGCATGGGCGCTCATTCTCATCACTCCACTCGCAATAATCATCGGTAAGTATATCTCCCACCGACTGAAACGCATCACTCTCTCGATACGCGAGGATGAGAGCAGAATAATGGCGAGGATACAGGAGAGTGTGGAATTGAATGTTGTGCTGAGGGCATTACAGGGCGAGAGATGGATGCAGGACAGGGTGGAAGAACTGCAGGACAGGCAGACCGCCAACTATATCCGTCGTTCACGGTTTATGGTGTTCAGCCGGTTTGCACTTGGTTGCACATTCGGCTTGGGATATATGCTCGCCTTTGTGTGGGGAGCCTACGGACTGCGCACGGGGGCAATCACCTTCGGAGTGATGACATCCTTCCTTCAACTCGTAGGACAGATACAACAACCTATCCTGTCATTGCTCGGCGCATTTCCGTCAATCATATACAGCACTGCCAGTATCGACCGGCTGAAGGAGATGGAACATGGCGAGGAGAAGCAATCATGCGACGGCGAAGACATCACTACCCGCACATTGCTTGGCATACGCATGGACAACGTGACATTCCGATATGCCAAGGGCGACAGGGAGGTGATGAGTAATTTCTCGCATGACTTCCGTCCGGGCACCAAGACCGCAATACTCGGAACAACAGGTGCAGGAAAGACAACGCTCTTCCGACTCATACTCAATTTCATACAACCCGACAGTGGAGAGGTGACATTCTACGGGAATGGATTCACTCATGCTGCCGACAAGAGCATGAGGAAGAATGTGGTGTTTGTGCCACAGGGAAACACTCTGATAAGTGGCACGATACGCAATAACCTGCTGATGGCAAAACCGGATGCATCCGACGAGGAACTGCATACTGCACTTCACACATCGTGTGCCGACTTCGTCTTCGACTTGCCGCAAGGTATCGACACGGTATTGTCGGAACATGGCGGAGGATTGAGTGAGGGACAGGCGCAACGCATAGCCATAGCACGCGGACTTCTCCGACCCGGTGCCGTCTTTTTGCTCGACGAGATCAGTTCGGCTCTCGACGAGGACACGGAACGAGAATTGTTCAGTCGCCTTTTCGCCGCCCGTCCATCCACCACCATCCTACTTATCACCCACAGAAAGAAAGTGGCGTCACTATGTGATGAACGCCTTGAGATTTAAATCATCGGGGACAGGTTCATCGCCCCTAAAGAGTGAACCAATGTACCTGTCCCCATGACCCTTGGTATAAAAATAAAACGACCCGCCGATTTAAGCATCGTAGAGAGGCTTGGCGGGTTCTTGTGGTGCAAAGGTAAGACATGTATTTGGATTGTGCAAGGCTTTTGGAAGAAATGTGCGGAATTGGAGGTGATTTTTAACAGTTGTTGGGTGTTGGAAATACAAAATGAGGTATCTGCAAACCAAAGAGGGTCATCTACAAACCATATTGGGCGGTTCTGAGGATTGGATGTAATTTCGGGAATCATCGGGGACAGGTACTTGAACCATCTATATACAATTGAGAAATGGCACGTACAGCAAGAAAGCATTCAGATAGCGGAGTCTATCACGTTATATTGAGAGGGGTTAAAAGAATCATCGGGGACAGGTTCATCGACCCTAAAGAGTGAACCAATGTACCTGTCCCCATGACCCAATATTGCTGAAGTTTCAATCCACTGCAACCAAGCGCACCGGGCGCACCGAACAACCGTTTTGGCGATTGTTATAGTCATTATGAGTTACATTTTTGTCTTTGCATTTCAGGCGATACGCGCGTTCGCTCGAGCGGGCTGTGGCTGACAAGTAGTAGCCTATAGAGCCGACTTCCATGAACTCAGTCCTAGAGACGTAGCCAGCTGCAGGCAAGAAGAGCAACTGACCAGATCCGTCATTCCTGACTATAGAAATTCCGTTGATTCTTCCATCCCTTTGGTCAAAGGTCCATTTTCCCTCGGGTCCCCAATAGACCTGTTCATGATTGGCATATTCCAAAGCCATCCAAATCTCTTTTGTTGGTATCTGCCAGTCACCTTTAAGTATCTGACGAGCGGCATCGTCTGCTGCTTCAAGGTTTTTTCCATCTTCCGCGTATTTGGTACCTTTGTAATATGGGGCATTGGCTGTCGTGTATCCCTTTTCTTTGCCATTTTGCCAAATTTTATTAGTAAAATTCGCATCTTCATAACCTTTTCCATCATAAGTATAAGAAGTTAACCAAGGCGCAGTAGCTCCCCAAGCAAAGTAATCACCAAAATCATATTCATGTGTGGCAAGACCATCTTTTGTGAGGTTGGATTTGGCGAATATTAACCTATAGTTTTTTCCATTAATTTGAAACACTCCCATATCAAGTTCTTGACTTTTATCTACTATGCCACGCGAATTATATGTCCATTCCCCCAATTTTTTACCTGTTGTATCAAATATGCCTGTTGTCTCAAATTTGCCGATGTGTTTAAACTTACTACGATTAAACGTATTGCTTTTGGTGCTTGTTCGAGTGTAAACACAATATTCCTCAGAGGCATGGAAACTAATGCTGAAACCTTTTGTCAAGGTTATAGGAGGAACTACAATAAAATACTGATCACCTTTTTTAAGATATTTTCCTGTAGCAGGTTTCAAAGTAATGGTCTTCGATTGGTTTGACGTAAAAGAGATTGAAGGTTCACCATTATTATAAGTTAGAGTTCCTGTACCTGCAATATCCTCGTTTGCAGTCAGCACTATCTTCTTGCAAGGAAACTCTATCTGTAACTTTATAAGACTTACGGCATTCTTGAAATCCAAATTATACTTTTTGTCTTTTGTCGATACAGCCATCATCAATGCTGCCTTTGGGTCGAAACTCCAAATAGTTGCAGTTTGTTCTGCAGGAAGAGTTATACCACTTACACTACCATCTTTTTCAAGTGTAGCTCCTTCTGTGTATGGATAAACAGCAGTGAAAGATGTTGCTTCTGACGATGCAGTGCCAGAAAATTTTCCGTCTTCAACATCTTCTGTTAATGTAAACGTCCGGTTACCTTGACCATCAAATACACTAATCTTATCACCTGTCTGCCAATCGACAGTGCCAGCATTAAGAGCCGTACGAGTACCAACATTTGATTCTTGTGTGGCAGTGAAAGTCATTGGAACTAACTTGCTTTCTTCTTTGATTTCTGCCACTTCATCGTCTGACGATGAGCAACTTGCCATTGCCATCAGCATGGCAATGGACATAAAAGGTAGAATATATTTCTTCATTGTTCTTTTAATTTAATAATTATTCCCATTTGAAATCGTTTTCATAATCATATGCCTCTGTAGTAGCAACAGGATCCGCCAAAGATTCCACAACCAAGCGCACCGGGCGCACCGAATAACCGTAGTAGCGATATTTTGGGGAGATATCCTTATTGTCAGTGTAATATAAATATAAGTACAGGGAATATGCGGCATCATTCGAGTTGGCTGTGCCTGACCAGTAGGAGCCGGAAGTACCGGCACCGCTGAGCGAAGATCTATTGACTTCGCCAGCTACAGGCAAGAAGATAGTTCCTGTTTCACTTTTTTTGCTTTTCACTTGGTAGCCATTGTATTTTGCTTTTTTAGTCTTAGTCCATTCGTACTTTGAAGACTCAAACAATTTATCCCAAATCTCTTTTGTTGGTATCTGCCAGTCACCATTAAGTATCTGATGAGCGGCATCGTGCTCCATAGCAAGTTTTTCGCCATCATTAATGTATTGGTTGCAATACCAGTGATTACCATCTCTAAATGGAAGAGTTGTATAATCGTAAACTGTGGCATTTTTGGTGTTCACCCAAGCCGTTAGTGAAACTTGAACGTTATATCCTGTGCCAGTACGAGAATATTGCGTACACCAAGGCTCAGTAGCTCCCCAAGCAAAATAATCACCAAAATCATTTTCATTTTCGGCAAGACCATCTTTTGTTAGGTTGGATGTGGCGAAGATTAATCGATAATTCTTATCACCAATTGTAAACACTCCCATATCAACCTGTTTGTCCGCTGGCACTTCACCATTTTGTGATAACGTCAATTTCAACTTATTGTCAGTTCTTGAAAACTCACCGAGATTAATGATAGTATTTCTCTTAAATGTAATACTCTTAGAACCTGTGCGAGTGTAAACATCACCGGTGGTGTCAGTGAACGAAATGCTCCAACCTGCGTTGAGTGTTACGGCAGGAACAGCTATGTAATAAACCGTGTTCGCAGTAATGTTTCCCGATAGTGTAATGGATGTTGATTGTCCAGAGGTAAATGTTATCGACGGTGTACCATCGCCGTATGAGAGTGTACACTTTCCTGCAAGATATTCAGATGCTCCACCTGCCTTCAACACAATCTTGCTGCAAGCAAACCTTGGTTTCACCTTCACATAACCAACGGCATTTTTGAATTCCAAAGTTGTGTTGGTGCTCTTTGCCATCATTAATGCAGCTTTCTTGTCAAAACTGTTGTCTCTGGCATATTGAATGGCAGGAAGAGTAACGTTTGTAACATCATTGCCCGAAAGAGAGGCATTTTCCTGATATGGATAAACGGCTGTATAAGAATTTGATTGTCCTGCATTACCTGAAAACTTACC
Source organism: Prevotella sp. P4-119 (assembly GCF_002251345.1). NCBI lineage: Bacteria > Pseudomonadati > Bacteroidota > Bacteroidia > Bacteroidales > Prevotellaceae > Prevotella > Prevotella sp. P4-119. The sequence goes on from NZ_NPJB01000063.1 coordinate 80,196, forward strand.
AAATATAGTTTCAGCACCGTCAGTTAGCGTAAACTGATTATTATTCGTCCCATCGAAGATGCTTATTTTGTCTTCTGAGTCCCAGTGAATATTGGTACCGCTTAGTATAGCCCTAGTGCTTGCCTCATTACCTTCTTGCGTTGCAGTAAAGGTCATTACCTTTGTCGCACTCTCGTTTTCAATTGTAGTGTTGTTGTCCTCCGACGAACATGACGCAAAGGACACGATGGCTGCAAAAGCCATCATAGATTGAATATATTTCTTCATTTTCATTCTTTTTACCATCTATATTCTTCTTCAACAAGTGTTTCTGTTTCTCCTTGTCCACTTCCCGCCAAAATCTGTGTCCTGCTGATTTCATAAACCGTCATAATAGGAGATTGATAGATTTTCTTTTCTTTTTTTTCCATTTTTGTGTTTCTTGATTCTCGGTTGCCTATAGGTTCTCGGAGTCGGCTGGTTGTTATAATATTGTTATAATATGGATAAGGTGAACCTATAAATGAAAGAGCGTGGAACCTGACACTTGCCTGTTCCACTTCTCGAGGTTCTGGAATACCTGATTTCGAGAAGTCAGAAACAAAGCGCATGAAGACGCTCTCCCATAAATAGAGACAAATGCGGAGCCAAACTCTATTGGCTCAGAAGCCCAAGCGAGTTGGGCAACTTGCAAATGTCGGTGCAAAATTAGTGATGAAACTGCCAAACTTTTCGGCAACTTTTTTGCTTGGTTTCCCATCCTACCCTCCTCGCGCAACGACGGCGCGTGGAGGGAGGGGGAATGGGGTGATTCATATACACAGGGCTCACGCCCTGTGCTGGGCTATGTCACCCCTTCGGGGTTTAGGAGGCGGAGGGATATATAAATCCCATCGCCATGCGCTATTGCTGAAGTTTCAATCCACTGCAACCAAGCGCACTGGACGCACCAAGTAACCGTAGTAGCGACCGAAGTTGCCCTTCGGATAGACACTTTTAAAAAATAAATTGAAGTTCAGGCAATACGCGCCAGTGTTCGGGTCGGCTGCTGTGCCTGACCAGTAGTTGCCTTTCGAGCCGACATTGTAAAACGAAGTCCCCATATTCTCGCCTTGGCCAGCTTGGCCACCCGCAGGCAAGAAGATATAAGTATTAGAATCGTCTTTCTTGCTTATCTTCATTCCTTGGACTATTGTTTCCGAAACCTTATTTCCATAAAACTCCCAATTCACCATTTTTGTATTGGCATCGTACAATGCCTGCCAAATCTCTGTAGTTGGTATCTGCCAGTCACCACCGAGAATCACGTTTGCGGCATCGTCAGCTGCTTCAAGGGTATTTCCAGCCGTGTATTTGGTATAAGAGCCATTGTAATATGGGGCATTGGCTTTAATGTATCCACCTGATTTGTCCCAATTAGGGCCTTCTCCTACTATCGGTGTTCCACCAGGAGCATTAATGTGATAAGAAACATACCAAGGCTTAGTTGCTCCCCAAGCAAAATAATCGCCGTAGTCGTATTCATAATAGGCAAGACCTGTACCTGTGCCTGTTGAGAGGTTGGCATTGGCAAAAATAACTTTATAATTCTTTGTGCCAATCTTTATTGTAAATCCCAAATCAACCTCCCTATTTTCATCTATTTTTCCTCTTGGCTCATACCAATTTGTTTCATTGATATCAAACTCACCAAGGTTGGTCACCTTGTTGCGAGTGAAAGTGATGTCTTTTGTTCCCTTGCGGGAATATACTGTACCATCAGACGCTGTGAATTTTATAGTCCAACCAGCCTTAAGTGTAACTGGGGGTACTGCAATATAGTAGTAATTGTCAGCCTTGATTTCTCCTTGAAGTGTGATGGCATAATCCTTTATTTCCGCCTTGGAAAGATTGAGTGTTGGTTCTCCTCCGTTATAAGAGACTGTGCCAGTACCTGCCAATACCGCAGAGTTGTCAAAAGCCTTTAAATCTATTCTTGTGCAATTGAAAGTAGGTTGCACTTTTACATAGCCTACGACATTCTTGAATTCCAAAGTTGTGTTGGTGCTCTGAGCCATCATTAATGCAGCATTCTTATCGAAGCTGTTATCGGTAGCGGTTTGAGTTGCAGGAAGGGTTACGTTTGTAACATCATTGCCAGAAAGAGATGCAGTTGACTGATGTGGATAAACGGCTGTATAAGAACCCGACTCAAGTGCCTCACCTGTAAAAGTAGCATTTGGTGTTCCTTTACCATCCTTCAATGTAAACTGCTTATTATTCGTCCCATCAAAGATGCTTATTTGGTCTCCTTCTTGCCAATTGATGACTTTACTTTCAGTGCTTGAAATAGCTGCCCTTGTTGATTGTTCGTCACCCTCTTGCGTTGCAGTAAAGGTCATTACCTTTGTCGCACTCTCATTTTCAATTGTAGTGTTGTTGTCCTCCGACGAACACGACGCAAAGGACACGATGGCTGCAAAAGCCATCATAGATTGAATATATTTCTTCATTTTCATTCTTTTTACCATGTATAATTTTCTTCATCAAGTGTTTCTGTTTCTCCTTGTCCACTTCCCGCCAAAATCTGTGTCCTGCTGATTTCATAAACCGTCATAGTAGGAGATTGATAGATTTTCTTTTCTTTTTTTTCCATTTTTGTGTTTCTTGATTCTCGGTTGCCTATAGGTTCTCGGAGTCGGCTGATTGTTATAATATGGATAAGGTTAACCTATAAATGAAAGAGCGTGGAACCTGACACTTGCCTGTTCCACTTCTCGAGGTTCTGGAATACCTGATTTCGAGAAGTCAGAAACAAAGCGCATGAAGACGCTTTCCCATAAATAGAGACAAATGCGGAGCCAAACACTATTGGCTCAGAAGCCCAAGCGAGTTGGGCAACTTGCAAATGTCGGTGCAAAATTGATAAATAAAAATGAAACTGCCAAACTTTTCGGCAACTTTTTATCGTTTTACAACTTTTTTGCTTGGTTTGAAGGGTGTTCACAGAATCATCGGGGACAGGTTCATCGACCCTAAAGAGTGAACCAATGTACCTGTCCCCATGACCCTTCGCTATTGCAGAAGTTTCAATCTACTGGAATCAAGCGCACCGGGCGCACCGAACAACCGTATGAGCGAGCGATGTCACTCACTTTGAGTTTTCCGTCAGAGAAGGACAGGCGATATGCGTAAGAGCTCGAGTAGGCTGTGCCTGACCAGTAGCGGCCTTGAGAGCCGTAATCATTGAAATATTTCGCACGGACGTAGCCAGCTGCAGGCAAGAAGAGAGTTTGACTATTATTTGTAAATGTATATCCTTTTCTATCACTATCCCAACTTTTTGAGCTTGAATTATTCACAAACGCATACCATATCGCTTTGGTCGGTATCTGCCAGTCACAACCGAGAATCTTGCGAGCAGGGTCATCTGACATTTCAAAATCTTTTTCAGACGTATATTCGGGGGAGAAGGCTGGGGCTGTTCCACTTGCATATCCGCTACTATGCTCAGGTTTCCAACCTTGAAAATTTTCACCTGAATAAGAGGTATACCAAGGTTCCGTAGCTCCCCAAGCAAAGTAATCACCGTAGTCGGATTCACTTGCGGCAAGACCATCTTTTGTGAGGTTGGATTTGGCGAAGATTAATCTATAGTTTTTTCCATTAATTTCAAACACTCCCATATCAACCTGTTTGTCCGCTGGCACAATACCATTCTGTGTTAACGTCAATTTTAAGTTATTGTCAGTTCTTGAAAACTCACCGAGATTAATTACAATATTTCTCTTAAATGTAATACTATTAGAACCTGTGCGAGTGTAAACATTACCGGTGTTGTCAGTGAACGAAATGCTCCAACCTGCGGTGAGTGTTACGGCAGGAACAGCTATGTAATAAGCCGTGTTCGCAGTAATGTTTCCCGATAGTGTAATGGATGTTGATTGTTCTGAGGTAAATGTTATCGACGGTTTACCATCGCCGTATGAGAGAGTACACATTCCTGCAAGATATTCTGATTCTCCTGCTGCCTGCAACACAATCTTGCTGCAAGCAAACTTTGGAGTCACCTTCACATAGCCTACGACATTCTTAAATGTCAATGTGGTGTTGTCGCCCTCTGCAATCATCAAGGCTGCTTCCTTGTCAAAACTATTGTCGGTAGCGTTTTGAGTTGCTTTAAGGGTGATGCCTGTTACTTTGCCATTCGATGTGTCATAACTTGCCTCTGACTGGTAAGGATATACAGCAGTATATTTAGCTGCTGTTGCAGCGTTACCTTGGAAGGTCGCACTCTTTGTCCCTGCACCATTCTTCAAAGTAAACTGATTATTCGTTTTACCATCGAAGATGCTTATTTGGTCTCCTTCTTGCCAATTGATGACTTTACTTTCAGTGCTTGAAATAGCTGCCCTTGTTGATTGTTCGTCACCCTCTTGCGTTGCAGTAAAGGTCATTACCTTTGTCGCACTCTCATTTTCAATTGTAGTGTTGTTGTCCTCCGACGAACATGACGCAAAGGACACGATGGCTGCAAAAGCCATCATAGATTGAATATATTTCTTCATTTTCATTCTTTTTACCATGTATAATCTTCTTCATCAAGTGTTTCTGTTCCTCCATCAGCACTTCCCGCCAAAATCTGTGTCCTGCTGATTTCATAAACTGTCATAGTAGGAGATTGATAGAATTTCTTTTCTTTTTTTTCCATTTTTGTGTTTCTTGATTCTCGGTTGCCTATAGGTTCTCGGAGTCGGCTGGTTGTTATAATATGGATAAGGTTAACGTATTAATGAAAAAGCGTGGAACCTGACACTTGCCTGTTCCACTTCTCGAGGTTCTGGTTTACCTGATTTCAAGCTGTCAGAAACAAAGCGCATGAAGACGCTTTCCCATAAATAGAGACAAATGCGGAGCCAAACTCTATTGGCTCAGAAGCCCAAGCGAGTTGGGCAACTTGCAAATGTCGGTGCAAAATTGATAAATAAAAATGAAACTGCCAAACTTTTCGGCAACTTTTTATCGTTTAACAACTTTATATACTTTTTCATAGGGGTTATACCCCATTTATCATTCGGTCTGTTCTATCGCAGCGTCAGGCATTGTCTATCTGCCATACACATCATCCATCAGTCCATCGGGTAATGCACGCCCCACTCTTTCCTCAGCGCGTCCATCTGTCGCATAATGGCAAGTGTCTCTGCGTGAGGCATCATAGGCGATTCAAGGAGTCCTGCCTCCAAACAGCGTTGACATTCGATGACTTGATACTCATAGCCATTAACCATATCTGCTGGTTTATGGTAAGAGGCGACAAGTTGATAGTTGCGATAAACCTCTATCAGTTCTGGACAGTTGATATTATCCACACGAATGTAACCCTCCGTGCCACTGATAATGCCTTGGCGGTCGTTCAGACACAGAGCTCCCGACTGGAGATTGGCCATACGACCATCACGGTATGAGAGCGAGATACTCTCGTGCATGTCAACTCCTGTGTCACTCTTATGCACATTGCTTACCATGCGACAAATATCTGTACCGAAATACATACGTGCAAAATTCAAGCAATAGACTCCGAGGTCGAGCAATGCACCGCCACACAGTTCAGGGCGCACGATACGCTCTTTCTGTTCCATCATATAACATAAGGTGGCTGTCAGAACACGCGGTTCACCTATCACGCCAGAATCCATAATCTCCTTCACCCGATGCGACAATGGCATATAACGGGTCCATATCGCCTCAGTAATGAAGAGTCCCTTCTCATGAGCCAAAGCCAACAGCTGTTCTGCCTCGCGGGCATTGGCAGTAAAGGCTTTCTCCACCAAACAGGGTTTTCCGTGTTCAAGAGCCAAACGGGCATGAGGATAATGATGAGAGTGAGGGGTGGCGATATAAACGATATCCACCGCAGGATCGCTGACCAGTTCTTCGTAAGATCCATACACCTTATTTATATAGAACTGTTTGGCAAAAGCTTCAGCCTTTTCCAGTGAGCGTGAAGCCACAGCATAACACTCACATCCATGTGGTTTGTTGGCAAGTGCCTCTGCCATCTTTTGAGCTATCCACCCTGCTCCAATGATTCCTAATCGCATAGTAACTTTTAAAGTTTTAATCCAAATGGGGAGTTTCCCTCACCTCATTTCTCATGCAAATATACTCAATCTTTTCGTAATACCATCTTTTTCCCTTCTAAAAAAGCATAATTCTCCCTAATGACAGATTGGTGTCATGCACAAACCAAGCCATGAATCTCGCAAGACCGTATCAGCTCATCAGTTCAACGATGGTGGGTGTCAGTATGGCGGTCAGTATGCCATTGAGCGTGAGGCCAAGGCTGGCATAAGCCCCCACAAACTCGTCGCGTTCCATGGCTACCGAGGTGCCCACAGCATGCGATGCCGCACCCATCGACAGTCCCTTAGCCATAGGATTGTATATATGTCCTACCGCCATGAGTTTAAATCCCACTACACCGCCTATCAGACCGGTTATCACGACGATGGCTGCCGTGAGCGATGGTATTCCGCCCAACGCCTGCGTCACCTCCATCGCTATCGGCGTGGTCACCGACTTACTGGCGAGCGATGCCACTACTTCACGTGAGGCGCCAAGCATTCGTGCGGTCACTACTACACTGATAATACCGACTACACAGCCCATCATCTGCGAGGCCAGTATTGGCACAATCTGCTTTTTGATCTGCGAGAGTTGCAGATACAGCGGCACACCAAGTGCCACCACTGCGGGTTTGAGCCAGAAGTCTATCATCTTGGCGCTTTCGTGATAGGTGTCATAAGGAATGTCGCAGACTTTGAGAAACACAATTACTAAACCGATTGTTATGAGTATCGGGTTGAGCAGGATGGATTGCGTGCAGTGTTGCACCATTTTTGCACCTTGGTAGATGCCGAAAGTCAGCGCCAGAAGAAAATACTGGTTGGTTACTATCTGTTCAATCATGTTTGCTCCTTTCCTCCATTTTGTCCTTGATCACGTTAGTTATCTTCTTCTCGCCCTTGGCCACCATCTGATGTGTGTGTCCCGTAACGAGTAGTACCAAAGCTGTACTTACCAGTGTTGCTCCGATGATGGGCACAAGCTCAGCCCTAATCAGATCGAAGTGTAACATCAGCGCGACGCCAGGTGGCACAAAGAAGAATCCCAGATTGGCAATGAGAAAGTCGGTAAGCCCTCTTACCCATTCCAGTTTAATCACTTTTACCTTCAACAGCAGCGTGAGCAACAGCATACCGATGATGCTGGAAGGTAGTTTCACTCCAGTGAGTGTAGTTATCAACTCACCCAAAGCCATACATCCAAAGAGGATGAAGCATTGTCTAACCATAAATTTACTTAGCGAAAAGTTATCCTAAAACATTCTAAAACTGTAATCGAGTGCAAAGGTATATAAAATTTCTGATATGACACACATCCATCCCCACTAATTTTCAAACCATCTCCTTACCATCTGCTGGTGTAAAATGACAAGGACAGATTATTGGCATCAAATGAAAGCAAAGACAATAATGTCGATCTCCTTTGTAGAGAACGCCAATCGCCGGTCAAGAGAACGCCAATCGCCGGCCGAGAGAACGCCAATCGCCGGCCGAGAGAACGCCACTCTCTACAAGTATGGGGTTATACTCCTATTTTACATCGAATATTTTATTTACATAAGATATTTGATTTTCTATCATATCCCATCCTATTATCTTTGGAATACTCGACTTCATTTATAAGACTTTTTATCTCTTCTTAAAATCATGGAGTTGTTCTTAAGGCACATGATTTATGTGAATATATCTATATTTTAGTTAAACTAAATTAAAAATTAACTAAAAGAGTGACAAAGAGTGACAAAGATGGACATCTGGGTTTTGTGATGTTGTATCTTTGCAGCCCTACCTGAGGATGATATTCAAAACAAGAAGGCACCTTAGCACCAAACCAAATATCGCATAACTAAAAATACTACAATTATGTTTACAGACATCACGCTCAACAATCCAAACTGGTCGCAACAGAAGAACCACGGCTTTTTGATTGACACCCGACATGTTCTCGATAGCTTCTCGTTCGGTTCTCGATCACTTCTCGTTAGTTCCTCGTTCGTCTCTCGTTCGTCTCTCGTTGCTTATTCGTTAGTCTATCGAAGACCGAACGAGGACCGAACGAGGAACAAGCAAAAAACGAACGAAAGAGCAACGAGACTGGGACGAGAAAGCAACGAGAAACTATCGAAAACTCGACGACAAACGATTGGTTTGGCGATGAGGAATCCCCAAACTGGCCTGACGCCAGATGGCACAACAATGCACCTACTGCATGTTGAAGTCGGGGGTGAAGTTTGCATCTGAGTATTTGCTCCACACAATCTCTGTGCATTTCACTTGAAGAATGGATACTCACTTACGAAAGTTCAGTGATTATAAAGGGGCTACTGCGATATTGTTGTTACCCTCCTGCGTCTTCACGGCTTGTATAGAACTGGAGCTTGATCACTTAGTTGAAAGTTGCCCTAAATCAATTTCTTGTTTGTTTAGACATGATTACAGACCTTAAACAGGCATTTTGCGTAATATAAACTTTGCTGTCTAAGAAAAAATGAGTAGTTTTGCATCCTGATTTCACATAAACATTTATGACTCAACAGAAAGATAAATATACCAAATGGGTGGCATGCTGGGGTAATGCCACGTCCATCACAGACAGAAAAGAGTGTGTTTACGCCAAAGATATCACCCTGAGATACCCCGTAAGAGTTGTTTTCTCAGGATCTAAGATGCGCTTCCGTTTCTCAAATCTTACGGGTACGGAAGACGTTGCAATGACTAAAGCATACGTAGCAAAGCAAAATGAGAACTACGGTGCTGTACCTATAACATTCGAAGGAAATGCTTCGGTGGTAATAAAACCAGGAAAAGAGGTGGAGAGCGATGAAATAGCTTTCGACATCGAGGCTGGAGAGACGGTCGATGTGAGCATGTATTTCGCAGGCTTCACACAGATGAATGCAGGCACTCTAATTACCGGACCGCTCTCCAAGGGGAAGTATTCCTATGGAGATTTCGCCTCAGAGAAGGAACTTCCTATCGACTTGACGCGTAATACCAACTGGTTTTATTTCCTCAATACGATAGATGTGCTGACGGAAGAGAAAAATCATGCTCTCGTTTGCTTCGGTGATTCCATCACGGCACAGAGCTGGCCCGACTGGCTTGCTATCCGTGCATGGGAAAATGGTTTCCATAATGTGGCTATCATACGTCGTGCTGTAAGCGGAACAAGAATCCTCCGACAGTATGACTGCATCACATATCAGGCTTACGGACTGAAAGGTGAGACGCGTTTTCCTATTGAGATGAATGTAGCAGGTGCCAGTGCAGTAATCATTCAGCACGGTATCAATGACATCATACACCCTGTTGGTGTGGAGGTTAATCCATTCCGACCTTGGAGCGATATGCCTACTTGCGAAGAATTGGAATGTGGAATGGAGAACATCTATGTGAAACATGCCCGCAAACTGGGACTGAAAGTATGGAGTGGAACGCTGCTTCCTATCTTCGGATGGCGCACTTACAATGAGAAGCGTGATGAGATGAGGACTCGATTGAATGATTGGCTTCGCTCTTCCGACCTCTTTGACGGTTGTGTAGATTTCGATTTAGCTGTCCGCGACCGCAGTAATCCTGCATCTTTCGCTCCTGGCTTCGATTCTGGAGACCATCTGCATCCAAGCGAAACTGCTTACGCTGCTATGGCAGACTGTGTGCCTGAGGAGCTATTGTAAAATGGCAAAAAACGCGTACTGATGCAGTCACACGAATCTCGCAGATGATTTTTTTATTTTTATTGTGAACTGAATTTAGTATTCTATCTGGAATATGCTGTTGAATATATTGTATTTCATCTTCAATTTAATCTTCCCTCTTCATTTTTTCTCCTCCTATGTCAGATTTTGACGCATCCTGATTGTACTTTTGCCACAGAATTGACAATCATTCTATCTATAATAAGGTATGGATGCAGGAAGAAGGAGGGAGTGGAGTCCCTGAGATGTGAAATATAAGAGGAATCCATAAGATTTCTTGTTAAAAATTTGGTGGCTCATCAGATTTTTAATACATTTGCCATTGGTTAGTGACAGGGCAGGTGAAAGTCCTCGCTTGAAGTCGCTACGATGCAGAGAAACAAGATAATCTTGTGGACACGAGCAAACTATTCAGTTCTGTAAGTTGAAATCTGGTAAATTGAAACGTAGAAAGAACGCGAATCTGTTTGAGCGAGTTTACGCCGTCATAGGTGTGGATTCCTCTTTCGCATTTTCTTTTCTACGGGTTTTACCAGAGCCTAACTTACAAGGATGTGAAGAAAGTAGGGGTTCGCACCTTTCTTTTTTTTACTTATGGACCATTATGGACTTGTTTGGTTCGCAGATTTTCCTTATCTTTGCCCCTAAAAGTAAATGATTCGCTGTTTCGGCAGAAAAGCAGGAACAGTTATATATAAAGAACCTAAAACTGAATGCTTATGAGTAAGGTATTTCAAGTAAAGCCTAAGCGCCTCAAACGCTCTAACGGTACCGTCCTCACTCCCGATATGGTAGTGACCGTAACAACCATGCAGCACACCGCCACCCCTTTTTACAATGGAGCCAAGGAGGTGCAAGAAGCCTACATGCGCATCTATGCTTTCGATTATAAGAAAGCATGCTGCAATCCGAATGATTTCGAATTTAAGAAGTTGGACTAAATTTTTGCAGCCGAAATCGAATATATAACTATATAAGGTAATGTAACAATGAAAAAGAATAATCGTAGGTTGTGATAAAGAATAAATTAATATAAATACGATGAATAGTATGGCTGATAATCAAAAAGTATATCAGGCAATCAAGACGATTGCTGATGAGCTCTGCAAGGTGAATGAGACGTATCTTCGTGCAGATTTGGCTTCTGAACTGAAGAAGTATGGTATAGCTTCCGATTCCTCGGAGGTGAGTAAGTTGGTATTTGATGCCTACAGATATTTCCATGATTATGGCAATATCGCCATTGCTTTTGTTTCCAATAATTCACGTACAACCCTTGTGGCTGAATACAAGTTGAATGACAGTCTGGAACAGGGCAACAAGGAGGAGGCTTTGAAGATAGCTGAGACGGAACTGGCGTTGTCTTCATCTGCTTTGGAGCAGTTGAAAGAGCAAGTGGAATTGAACCTTAACTTGGTTCTTGCTAAGGGAACGTCGAAGATGGCTGATATTGTCATGGGCACGAATGGCGTGAAAGATGTAAGAAGTAAGGCGTCTACCATGTTTGATAAATATACCAAGATGGTGGAGGCTTATCACTATGCTGAGGATAGCGTTCGTGGAAACATCGAAGATTTTACTTCCTTGCGTAGTGATATCGGGACGGTTTATCGTGATTATGCCCTGAAACTGATTGATATCTATGGTGACTCTATTAAGATGGTTTCACCTGATCTGTTCGACTTCAAGCGAATAGAGTGGCTGGATGTGGACGAGATGCTTAAGTATGTGGAGCTGGAATATAATAAGCTCACGGAAAAATGTGCAGCTCTGATTGGTGAAATTTCTGATAGTTTCCGCACTTCTTTGCAGGGTTCTTTGCAGGCTTATAAGTCTTTGTCGAACGGCAACAAGTCATTGGGCTTGGCGATGGCAGGATTGACCATGCTCAAACACTATATGGGAGCAAGTGAACGCGCTAATCGATTGAAATCAGATTTGTCAGTTTTCCAGATGAGCGTGAAGCATGATGCCACTCGCATCAAGGCTGATATGGGACGATTGTTGGTGATCTGCAAAACGCTCAATGATGTGGTAATCCCGAAGGCGAATGTGTTCTTGCGCTATGGAGAAAAACTGTTGGCTTCTGACTTGAAGGCGACTCTTGATGCTTTGTATGCGGATGAGACTATTCGTCCATTAGAGGAGCAACGAAGAAGTCTGCTTCAGCAGATGAAGGCGATGGACATAGAAATGAACGATCATCTCCAGAACATCGATGTCTATACCTCGCTGATTAATGACATCACCGCTACCTTGGAGTCGAAGCATGGAAACTATCTGGAAGCCAAGGCGAAAGAACCTTCCAAACCTTTCTTCTTGGTCAACTGGATTACCTTAGGTATGGCCAACAAGAACTACTATCGTGACTTCGCTGAATGGAATGCTGTATGCTTCCCTCTTGTGAGAGAATACGAGAGCTATCAGGTAGATTTGAAGTTGGATAAGGAGGAATTGGAATCGCATCGTGAGGAACAAACCCGTATCAAAAATGAGTATGCCAAACTCTCCAGTGAACTGGATAAGGTTTCTAAGGAGATCAGAAACAAGATAGTTTGCTCTGATGAATTGAAGTTGAAGATGCTGAAACATCTTCGTGATATGGTTGCCATGTTGAAACTTGGTCGTGAAATCATGGAGAGCAAGATAGATGAGAAGTTGGTGCACACGGTCGAAATACCCGATTATAGGGAGGCCGCCAAGCTTCCTGCTGATGTGGAACAGAACCTTTCTCTGTTTACAGGAATGTTGGCAGACAATCTCCATGCCGACAAGGATATGGCTAAGAATCTGCTTGACGGAGTTGAAGCATACACGAAAGACCCTAAGAAGATAGAGGGTAAGACCGCACAACAGAACAAACCTGCAGAGTATAGCGAGGAAGACTTGGCGCAGTTAACTGGTGCTATGGAACAATCCTTACAGAAAGGTATCGCTCTGTTTGATAGTTTCGCTAAGCTCAAAGCGCAGCAACTCAACGGAAAGCTGGCTTCTGTAGCTTATGATAAGGAGTTGAAGAAACAAGCAGATGATTTTAAGCGTGAAATGGCTAAGATAGACAACAAGAGTGCTTATCTTCGTGAGGTGTTCAAGCGTATCAATCTGGCTGGTAGTGAGGAGAAACGTCAGCAAGCTATGGAGTTGATGAGCGACTTGAGCGGTTTTTCTCTTTCGGAACAGGAGTTCACGGAATTTATAAATGGTAAGAAACAAATAGAATTATAAGGCGTATGGAAAGTTCAAGAAGACAGCAAGCTCAGGCTGATTTGGGCATGGATTTCGCTAAGGAAGACCAAAAGCGAAAGGCGGCTCTTGCCAAAGAACAGGCGAGGGCTGATAAAAAAGCAGCAAAGCGTGAGAAGATGATGAATATGCCATCATATCGTCTGATGGTAGGTACGGCGAAGTATATGGACAAGTGGTTTTTGGATCCTATCCTTGGTTTCTTCCTTCCTGCCGGTATCGGTGATGTATTGTCGAGCGTGTTTGCGTTCCCATTTATCTATTACAGTCTTTGCGTGGTTAAGTCGATTCCGCTGACATTGGCTGTCATCTATAATATCCTGAAGGATGTGCTGATAGGAGCCATACCTTTCTATATTGGCGATATATTGGATGTGTTCAAGCGCTCGTATGTTGAAAACTTGAAGCTGATTACTGGCTATATCGAGGATGACAAGGAGATTATCAATAAGGTGAACGAGAAGGCATTCTGGACAGCTGTGGTTATCGCTGTGCTTTGCTGGTTGATTTATCTGATTATCTCATGGGCCATCAGTTTGAGCACTTGGGTTTATGATTGGATTGTTTCATTGTTCTAAAAAAGGATTGCTTATGTTTAGAGGAATGACAAAGTTTACCTGTGATAATTGTGGAAACAAATTCATGGGATGGGACTGTGAGTGGCGGTGTACAGTATATACCGCTCCTGTAAAATGCCCTAAGTGTGACAGTATGCACACTTATCCATCAAGTTATAATATAGCTTTTCCACTTGGCGGATTGTTTGGCTTGAAAAAGACTTTTTATCGAAAGATATGGAAAAGCATCGATGAGAGGAATAAAACTGACAAATAGCTTATGAGCAGTAACATTTTCTTTCAGCCTTTCGTTGGCAAGGATTATGCCAACGGAGGCATCTTTGGCAAGCGAATCATGATATTGGGCGAGAGTCATTATTGTGAAGAGGAATGTGCGGATTGTGGAGATTGCCGTCTGCATCAGGAGTGTATGGACTTTACGCAGCACGTGCTTGATGATTATCTCAATGAGAATAAGGAACGACAGAACTGGATGCGGACTTTCTTGAAGTTTGAGCGTTCGTTAGTGGGAGAGGAGACCAATCAAGCGATGAGGCTGAAAATTTGGAACTCGGTGGTATTCTTCAACTATCTGCAAGTGGCGATGGGTGGTCCTCGCGAGGCTGGTACTGCCGAACAATATCAACAGGCAGGCAAGGAATTCTTTGAGGTCATCGAAAAGTATCAGCCTGAGTACATCATCGTATGGGGCAAGAGGCTTTGGAACAATCTTCCTAATGTGCGCTGGCTCGATGGTGACGACATCGTAGTGGATGGTTATCCTGTTGCTACAGGTGCTTATCTTCTGAGTAATGGCAAGCAGGTGAAAGTGATGGCGGTGAATCATCCTTCCGTAGGTTACTCCTGGGACTATTGGTATCGGGTGATACAAAGATTTTTGGAGTAATAAGCAAAGAACGTGCTATGGACAATCGTGTGAAATTCTATAGTTGGCTGATAGGCCTCTTGGATAGTGCGCATCTTACCTTTGAGGAGATTGCTGATGAATGGAAGGAAGCCCATGCTAATCAGGATAACAATGTGCTGGACAAGCGTACCTTTCATCGTTATCGTGAAAATATCCAGTCGCAGTTTGGCATTACTGTGGAATGTAACAAGAGCGACGGCTATCGGTATTATCTGAAGCGTGATCCCGTGGATGACGATGATGTGACGGAATGGATGCTGAGTTCCCTACGGCTGGCTTCGTTAGGTGATATGCTGAAGTATCACAATAAGGTGATGCTCGATACGCCGCCATACAACACGGAATATCTGGATGATATTCTTTCTGCTACCCTCAAAACGAACCTGTGCATTTTTTGCACAGGTTGAGATCTCATCCAACTCCTCTACCTTATATATGTTTCTGATATGACGAACAATAGACGTTCTGTCTACCCCAAACAACTCAGCCATTTGGTTTTGAGTCAGCCATACAGTATCTTTTTCAAGCTTTACATTCAGTTCGACCTTTCCGTCTGCAGAACGATATATCTCTATTTTGTTTTCTTCCATATCAATAGTTGTCAGTCTTGTTTGTATAACTCCCATAGGCTTTTTGCCCATTCTTTCATTGTTTGTCGCAATGATTTTGGTTCCATCCTTTTCTCCATAGATACGGTAGTAATCAGAGCCTTCATCCAAAGCAATATATACCTTGCCCTGAAATTGGAAACCATTCACCTGCATGACAAGAGCCGCCATAGTGAAGTCTTCGCCATTGACATTCTTGACAATTTGGGTAGCATACATCTTAGAGATGCCCCAACTATTGATAACGTCTATCGGCGTTGTATGAAGAAAAAACTGCCTTGTAAGAGTTAAAAATGTGACCATTGACTCATTTTCTTGCCTTGAAATTTGCGTGTACAAAAGAATAAGGCTAACTTTGTGGTCGTTAATAATGTGTATTTACACAAAATAAACGAATAGAAATATGGAAATCCGTAGAGATAAATATCTAGATCTACTTATCCACAGTTGTGGGAATGGGTTGATAAAAGTGATAACAGGAATGCGCAGATGCGGCAAGTCATACCTGTTGTTCACCCTTTTCAAGAACTACCTCATAAAACAAGGAGTGAAAGAAGACCATATCATAGGGGTAAATTTGGAGAACCGACTGAATAAAAGTTTGAGAGACCCCGACGCATTACTTCACTACATAGATAGCCGTCTATCATCAGACGGTCAATATTATGTTATGCTGGATGAAGTACAGATGGTCAGCGAGTTTGAGGATGTATTGAACTCATTCCTAAGCATAAGCAATGTGGATGTGTTTGTTACCGGCTCTAATGCAAAATTTCTGTCTAAGGATGTCATCACTGAATTTCGTGGACGAGGAGATGAAATACACGTGCGTCCATTGACCTTCAGAGAAGTAGCAGATTTCCGTGATGACTATTCGCAAGATATGATTCGTGAATATATGCTCTATGGAGGATTGCCACAGGTCGTTTTAGAAAACGATGTCAACAAGAAGGTGAGTTATCTGGAACAGCAGATGGAGCATACTTATTTGCGTGACATAAAAGAGCGATATGAAGTTCGTCAAGATAGCGATTTGTCAGAACTAGTGGACATCATGGCATCATGTGTGGGTGGTCTGACCAATCCTCCAAAGATTGCAGACACTTTTAAAAGTGTAAAGCATAGTAGCATTTCGGTAGATACCATACGTCTCTACTTGGAATATATGGAGGATGCGTTCGTGTTGGAACGTGTTACTCGTTATGACATTAAAGGAAGAAAATACATAGATTCGCCGTTTAAGTATTACTTTGAGGATTTGGGACTGAGAAATGCCCGATTAGGATTTCGGCAAGTAGAACCAACGCATATGATGGAGAATATGCTCTACAACGAGCTTCGTGCTATTGGAATGAAGGTGGATGTAGGACAGGTGTTTACCGAAGTGAAAATCGAGAATGGATCCCGTCAGCGCAAGACGCTGGAAATCGATTTCGTCTGCAACCGTGGCTATGAGCGAGTATACATCCAATCGGCCTATGCGATGGAAACAGAAGAAAAACGAGATCAAGAACTGACCTCACTACGTAAACTTCGCGACGGATTTCGCAGAATCGTAATTGTAAACGGGCTACAACCTACCTACATGAATGAAGAAGGCGTGTATATTATAAATCTTATGGATTTTTTGCGCGACCCGGAGAAATACATGGAGGAGAGAGTATAAGATCACAATATTCTTAAACTAGTATTATTTTGTTATGTCTGAGTTCATCAAAGCCATCGGCATATTATAAGAATGAATTAAATGCCATCAAGAAGAGTGGAGCCCAACTTCAACCCGTGTACGAGGCGTTCTCCAATGCATGGGAGTCTATAAGAGATTCCATGGCGAACTCATGGCTCAATAGAACGGCAACCTTGGATAAGATTGATAAAAAAAAGTCCCGTAAATCTTGCGAGGCACTTTTATACAATTTTCGGCTTTATAGGCGCAAATAGTACAAAAAAATGTAGCGCAATGTAGCGCACTTGAATATCAGTGGTATATATAATTTTGCTACACGGAAAACAAGTAGCAACCATGTAGCACATAGGCAGCACAATGTAGCGCGAAATCTCGGATGAATTTTAGGCTTTTTTGTAGCGTAACCTTATATATAACTGAAATACAAGTATATAAAATTTTTAAGATTGAATAAAAAATGATTTTGATGGGTTCGGCAAGAGGGTTCGATTCCGAATATCTCCGCTCTTGATTTTGAGCTTTTACCCCTGGCATTTCAGACCTAAAGCCCTTCTTCACCCGTTTTGAAGTGCCAAATTCTATCTTGTAGCGTAAGTTTTTATAGGTAATGGAACTTTAACCTATTTTTAGATTTCCAGGGGAATTACTGGAAATTGGGCGATATTGACCCTAAATCAGTACCGCCCAGCTAATATTATCCATCCTTCAAAAGCCTACTCTGACAGGTTTTGTTCAACGAACTTGTCGAACATATCTTTGTTATGAGCCTTGATGAATCATCGGGAACCCATTGGGGCAATGCACCTCTAAGGAACAGAGTGTTTGAGATTAAGCCCAAGTATCACTTGTTTGGTCATGCACACGATGCTTTTGGCACAGAAAAGCAAGAAGGAATTGTCTTTTCGAATGCTGCCATGCTCGATGACAATTATAAATCTCGACGAAAAGGCAAACTTTTTATTTTATAACGAAGAAGCAGACATCTGGTAATACAATCAGCCAAATGTCTGCTTCCTTGCTTTAGTATAACAATCCAAAGCTCCACAAAGGTAGGAACTGTCCGCTTGCATATTCCGTATCATCACGGACGATGTAAGCGTTCTCCACGTCCTTTACCTGCTTCAGTCCTTTCTTCTTGCCACCCACCTCAAAGGTGTATTCACCAATCTGGAAGTCTGACACTTTGGAAGAGATCACTTCCTGGTTCAGTCTTGTCTGATTGAAGAAGAAGGTCTCGCGGACATTACCGATGTTGGCGTTCTCACCGGTCATGGTATATATCATATTGGTATTGTCAAGATATACCTTCTCGGTCTTGCCCAATCCACGCATACCACCTGTGCAATCACGGAGCTGTCCGATCATTCCTGCTTTCTCCATATACAGCAGGTAATTCGGAATATCGTTGCGACTAACCTTTATCTCATTGGCAAGGGATGATGCCTCTGGCTTGTAAGGAACATTGCTTGCGATGATGCCAAGCATACGGCGAAGTTTTCTGCCTGTTGTAGGTGTCATGTTGGCATACTGCGGTATGTCAACCTCCATGGTCAGACGGATTACCTGCTGAAGGCGCTGCTGGAAGTAGCCTTCGAGTGAGAAAGGATAATATCCCTCGCGAAGATACTGCTCGAACAAAGGAAGAGGATGCTCTACTCCTTCTATCTGTACCTTGCCCTCCAGGACTTCCTTTAAGGAACGTACTGGAGTCTTTATGCCATGGAACAGTTCAAGGAACTCACGGAACGAAAGACCCTGCATGTCGTTGAGAAGAACACGACGGCTAAGGTCGGCTTCACCTTCCAGAATATCCAGAACGGAGGAACCTGTGAAGAACACATGAAGTTTTGGATGGGAGTCGTAGATCTGCTTCAGTTCTGTCGACCATCCCTCGTACTTGTGAACCTCGTCGATGTAAAGCCATTCTCCACCCTCACGGACAAACTGGGCTGCAGTGTCTATGAGCGTGTGGGTTGAGAAATAACTGTGGTCAGCCGAAACATACAGGCTTTTATCCTGGATGTCCTCGGCTTGCTCCTTGATGTGCTGGAGAACCATTGTGGACTTTCCTACACCACGAGGTCCCATCAGACCGACAAGTCTTGCCTCCCATGGCAGCTTGTCATACATATAACGCTTGAAGTCAGTTGAAACGAGGTTCAGCTGTTCCTTCATAAATTCAGTCAATGTCAAATCCATAGTAGAATGTATTTAGATGCACCTTGAAAAGTGCAAGTTTAACCTCAATATGCACGATGGGAAGTGCAGATTAAAACACAATATGCACTCTCCAAGGTGCAAATTTAGCACTTTTGAGTTAAATAACCAAGAAAAATCATGTCAAAACACTTTGTTTTATAGAAAATTAGCATAGAAACTGTCAATACAGATTGACAACAGGTACTACCCCCTATAAATGATACTTTATAAGGCTTGATGATACCCTAATTTTTGGATGTAAAATTGGGTGTAAAAAAAAAACTCGCTGATTTTCAGCGAGTTTTGCGGAGAGAGAGGGATTCGAACCCCCGGTACCTCTCAGTACGCCGGTTTTCAAGACCGGTGCATTCGACCACTCTGCCATCTCTCCTTGGTCGAAAAGCGAGTGCAAAGGTACGGGTAATTTTTGAATTATGCAAATTTTTCAAGAACTTTTTTGCAAAATAGGGCAAAAATGAGTAATTTTGTGGCATGATTTACCCGAAGAACTTTGAAACCAAGATAGGTTTCGACGAAATACGCACACTGTTGAAAGGCCATTGTCTGAGTACTCTGGGCAAGGAGAAAGCCGATGAAATCGACTTCACTGATGATGCTGACACCATTAATGAATGGATGGAACAGGTGAGAGAATTCCGCCGATTGCAGCAGGAAACGGATTCGTTTCCCCTGAACTATTTCTTTGATGTCAGACAGTCGATAACCCGCATCCGATTGGAAAATACCCATCTGGAGGAGAACGAACTGTTTGATCTGCGCCGGTCATTGGAAACCATCTCGCTGATTGTGACATTCCTCAACAAGAATGAAGGTGACGAAGATAATCCGGAATATCCCTACCCTGCCCTTCATCGATTGGCAGAAGACGTACTGACTTTCCCCGCAATGATTCGTCGCATAGACTCTATCCTCGACAAATTCGGGAAAATCAAAGATTCTGCTTCTATGACATTGGCAGGAATACGCCATGAGTTGGCTCAGACCGAAGGTGGAATATCGCGTACCTTATATACTATATTACATGCAGCACAACGCGATGGTCTGGTAGATAAGGACGTGGCTCCTACCATGCGCGACGGACGATTGGTGATTCCCGTAGCACCGGGACTGAAGCGCCGCATCAAAGGTATCGTGCACGATGAGAGTGCTACTGGTAAGACGGTGTTTATAGAACCGACAGAGGTGGTGGAAGCCAATAACAAGGTGCGCGAACTGGAAGCAGCCGAACGACGTGAGATTATCCGCATCCTTACGGTATTTACTGCTGAGGTAAGACCTCACGTGCAGGAGATTCTCGACTCATACCAATTCCTGGCGCAGATAGACCTGATACGTGCGAAAGCCGAACTCGCCCAAGAGATGAATGCCTTTGAACCTCAGGTACAGTCGGAGCCTCATCTCGACTGGATCCGTGCCGTTCATCCGTTGTTACAACGCTCTTTAGCCCGACAAGACAAGAAGGTTGTTCCGCTCGACATCATTCTGACACGCGACAAGCGACTGTTGATCATCTCCGGTCCTAATGCCGGTGGTAAGTCTGTATGTCTGAAAACTGTAGGACTGTTGCAGTATATGCTGCAATGCGGTCTGTCAGTTCCGTTGAGTGAACGTTCCACGGTGGGTGTATTCCAAGACATCATGATTGATATTGGTGACGAACAAAGCATTGCCGACGACCTCTCAACCTACTCCAGCCATTTGCTCAATATGAAGAATATGATGCGTCAATCAAACGAACGCACCCTACTGCTCATTGACGAGTTTGGCGGTGGAACCGAACCAGCCATCGGTGGAGCCATTGCCGAAGCCGTACTGAAACAGTTCTGGAAGAAACAGGCATTCGGTGTGATTACCACTCACTATCAGAACTTGAAGCATTTTGATGAAGACCATGAAGGAGTGATCAATGGCGCCATGCTCTACGATCGCCATCAGATGCAGGCGCTGTTTCAGTTGTCAATCGGTCAGCCCGGTTCTTCGTTTGCCATCGAGATTGCTCGCAAAACGGGTATTCCGGAAGAAGTTATCAGCGATGCCAGCGATATCGTTGGTTCGGAATACATCCAGAGCGATAAATACCTACAGGATATTGTGCGCGACAAACGCTATTGGGAGGGCAAGCGCCAGACCATCCACCAGCATGAGAAATCGTTGGAAGGTCGCATTGCCAAATACGAAAGCCACATTGAAGAGATTGAACAAGAGCGCAAAGCCATTCTGCGTCGCGCCAAGGAGCAAGCCGAAGAACTATTGCGCGAAAGCAATAAGAAGATAGAGAATGCTATCCGAGAAATCAAGGAGGCACAAGCTGAAAAGGAGCGCACCAGACTGGTTCGTGAGGAGTTGAACGAATTCAAGCAACAGGTATTGGAGATTGACACTCGCGAGAAGGATGAGTTGATAGAGCGCAAAATGCGACAGATTCTGGAACGTCGCGAACGCAAGGCTAAGCGCAAACAGGAAAAGAAAGAACAGGCCGCCAATCCCACAGCAACGCCATCGCCTGTATTTACATCAGCAGGAAAACCGAAACAGGAAGCTCCCATCACCGTGGGAAGCAATGTCCGCATCAAAGGACTGAATACGGTAGGTAAGGTGGAGAGCCTGTCAGGCAAGAATGCCGTTGTCATCTTTGGCGACATGAAGACCAAGATGAAGCTGGAACAATTGGAACTTACTGACAAACTGAAAGAAGCGCCCAAGGCCGAAACTCCCCACGCTGCCTTAGTTGTGCAAACCTCGAAGATGACTCGTAGTACCATAGAAGACCGCAAACACAATTTTCATCAAGATATTGACGTAAGAGGTATGCGTGGTGACGAAGCCGTTGATGCCGTAATGCACTTCATCGACGATGCCATACTGGTGGGAATGTCGCGTGTGAGAATCCTACATGGTACAGGAACGGGAGTTCTTCGCCAACTGATTCGTCAGTATCTAAATACCGTGCCCAACGTGAAGAGTGCGAAAGACGAGCATGTGCAGTTTGGCGGTTCAGGCATTACTGTTGTGGATATAGATTAGACAAGCTATTTTTCCGCTTTTTCTCTTTAACGGTAATGACAATCGCGACAACTTAAACGGCAAAAATATAGTTTTCAAAAAAAATCGACCACTCGACCACCACTATAACATAATGCACTATCACGCAATGCTTTAAGTGGTGGTCAATGATTATATATTTACACATTTCGACCACACTTCGACCACCATCGACCACCAGAGAATATCTTGCCCATGTTTATCCGGACTATTGCCGATACCTGATAAAAATATTATCCAACGTTTGATAAAGGTATTATCCAATATTTGATAAAAGTATTATCCAACGTTTGATAAAGGTATTATCCAACGTTTGATAAAAGTATTATCCAACGTTGACAAGGGCGTTTTCAAACGTTTAGAAAGGATGTTTTCAAACGTTTAGAAAGGATGTTTTCAAACGTTTGGCAATAAATCTTTGGAACATTGCACAGAATTGCCGCGAAACGCCACGTACATTCTCAGCCAAATACACACAACAAAAACCTCGTTGTTACTTGGATTTCCCACAGAGATTGCACCATGTGCAACGAGTATTTAACAGATGTTCGATGCACGTAAAGATATAGTCATCTAACACCACTTAAGTCCGTGATCGTATGTCAATTACGACATCATGGTGTTCGATGTTAGCATTTGCAGACTCTCGCGTGTGCGCGTAAAAATATGGTAATCATAAAACGAGAACCCGTTGTGGCTTGAACACTTCAATATAAGAAAAGCAAAACGGACCTCCTGGCATGGAAGTCCGTTCATCATTTGAGCCTCTTGTCGGATTCGAACCAACGACCCCGAGATTACAAATCACGTGCTCTGGCCAACTGAGCTAAAGAGGCGGGTGGGCAAGCTGTCTGTATCGCGCCGCTACAACCAAGTACCTTTGCTACGTTCCCGTCCTGGAGGATTCCGAGGGAGCTGGCCGTACAGGACTTGCCCATTTTTATTGTTTGATTTTTGCCCTAATGGGCGAAATCGGGTGCAAAGGTACTAAAAAGTTTCCAAATAACAGGCATTAGTCGTGATGTTTTTTCGTTTTTAACACTTTTCTAAGCGTTTTTCTAAGTTTCTCCCCCACTTATCTACAACTTACGACTCTATAGTTGCCCGTATAGCAGAAATAAACAGAGACCGGTTGCCCCTCCTGTATTTCGCATGATTCACCACGACCACAAACCTACAGTCTTAGACTAACGGCACCTAACCTAAAGGTTTTCTTCCTCCTTGAAAGGCAGAGTTCAAGAGAACTTGACTCTGCTCTTTCTTCGTTCGTCAGTTCGGAAATAAAAGAAAAACGGGCTTTTTCTTTGTATTTCGCTCGGTTTGCACTACTCTGGGCTTGACAGCCCCAAGGTAGGCGGCACCTCGGAAATAAAAGAAAAACGAGCTTTTTCTTTGTATTTCGCTCGGTTTGCACTACTCTGGGCTTGACAGCCCCAAGGTAGGCGGCACCTCGGAAATAAAAGAAAAACGAGGTTTTTCTTTGTATTTCGCTCGGTTTGCACTACCTTTGCAAACGATATTCGAATATTGATGACACCACAGGAATACGTACAACTGAAAGCGTTTGCTCGCCAAGATGGCGCATTGCTTTCGCTCGTTATGATTGGGGCGTTCGCTTGCTATATAATAGGAATGACGCAACCGCTCCTCACGTTTGTCGCTTTGATGACCATTGCGGCTACACCTTTTTTCGTAGCCAGCCGTCTGCGCCACTATCGCGACTACGGCCGTCAAGGAAGGCTATCGTTTGGACTGGGCTACGCCTATAGCATCCTCACCTTTTTCTATGGCGGTTTGCTACTGACGGCTGCTACTTTCATATACTTTGCCTATCTTGACAATGGCTATCTGATAAGCCAGTTTACAGACATCCTGCAATCTCCAGAAAGCCAACAAGCCATGAAACTCTACGGCGTTGACCAAGAAATGAACGACAGTTTGCGCATATTGAGCGAACTGCGACCTATCGACTATGCCCTCAACGTGCTGTCGTCGGTCATTCTTTCAGGCTTCTTCTGGGGACTGCCCATTGCTCTGTTTATGCACAAAAAACAATAGAACACTATATACATACCAACATAAAAGAATAGAAAAAATGGATATTTCCGTAGTTATACCCTTATATAATGAAGACGAGTCGCTACCTGAACTCCACGCATGGATAGACCGCGTGATGGTGGCCAACAATTTCAGTTACGAGATTATCTTCGTCAACGACGGTTCTACAGACCGCAGTTGGGACGTAATCTGCGAACTGGCTTCTAAATCACAACACGTGAAAGGCATCAAATTCCGCCGCAACTACGGTAAGAGTCCCGCACTCTATTGCGGTTTCAAGGCTGCCCAAGGCGATGTTGTCATTACGATGGATGCAGACTTGCAAGACTCGCCCGACGAGATTCCAGGACTCTACCATATGATAATGGACGAGCACTATGACCTGGTGAGCGGTTACAAACAGAAGCGCCACGACCCACTTTCAAAAACTATCCCCACCAAACTCTTCAATGCCACGGCACGCAAGGTGAGCGGCATTAAGAACCTTCACGATTTCAACTGCGGGCTGAAAGCCTACCGCCGTGATGTGGTAAAGAACATAGAGGTGTTCGGCGAGATGCACCGTTTCATTCCCTATCTGGCAAAAAATGCCGGTTTCGACAAGATAGGTGAGAAAGTAGTACACCACCAGAAACGCCAGTACGGCAAATCGAAGTTTATGGGATGGAATCGTTTCGTCAACGGTTACCTTGACTTGATGACCCTTTGGTTTCTTGGAACATTCGGCAAAAAGCCGATGCACGTATTCGGTTTCTTGGGCACACTCGTCTTCATGATAGGATTCATATCAGCCTTCATTATCGGAGCCGAGAAACTCTGGGCACTCTATTGCCACATACCCATGCGATTGGTTACCGACTCACCATTCTTCTACATCGCTCTGACGATGATGATGATTGGTACACAACTGTTCTTGGCTGGATTTCTGGGCGACCTCATCAGCCGTAACAGTGCAGGAAGAAACGACTATCAGATAGAAGAAGAAATAAAAATTGAGCAAGCGTAAAACCATGCAACAGAAGCAACACAATATTCTGAAATACTGTAAGCAAGGCAGCCTCTACTGGCTACCCTGTCTGTTGGTCGCTACTCTACTGGCTATCGCAGGTTGCTCGTCTATCGACTGTCCGGTACAGAACCGTGTATATACGGTCTATAGTCTGAAGAAAGCCAACGGAACAGCCGACACTCTGAAGGTCGATACCCTATCCATCTGCAGCCGACGCGCCGACGGACGCGACACAATACTACAGAACCGCATCACCGGAGTAACTACGTTCGACCTCGACATCAGTTACATCAACCCCATCGATACACTCCACATGACACTCCTCGACACGATGGGCAATACCTATCGCGACACGATCTGGGTGGAAAAGAGCAACCAACCACATTTCGAATCGGTAGATTGCCAGATTTCCTACTTTCATACTATCCTGTCGGTGAAGTCAACACACCACATCATCGACTCGTTATCCATCAACAATTCCCAAGTCAACTATGACGCATCGAAAGAACATTTCCACTTATATCTCAAGGATCGCTATTAGTCTTCTGCTGATTGTGGCAGCCACCGGCAACGGTAGGGCTCAACAGAAAAACATCATCATACCGGAAGACTCGATACCGATGTTCAGGGGATTTGCCGTTTCCTTCGACCTCGTTGGCCCTGCCATGTTGGCACTCAGCGACCATGGCGAATACGAAGGAGCATTCCGACTGAATCTCCACGACCAATGGTTTCCCATCGTAGAGGTGGGTTACGGTAAAGCCAACCACGAGAACGATGAGGTGACGGGCATTACCTACAAGACCGGAGCACCCTACTTCCGCATCGGTATGGACTGGAATCTGCTGAAGAAGAAACATGGCCCCAATCGTCTGTATGGCGGTTTCCGCTATGCTTTCACCTCTTATAAAGTAGATATAATGCGAGGCGAAATGGACGACCCCGTATGGCAAGGAAGTAATATCGTTGACATCCAAGACATGCAATGTTCGCAACATTGGCTGGAAGCAGTATTCGGCATTGATGCTAAAATCGCCGGTCCCATCCATCTGGGATGGAATGTACGCTACAAACGACGCATAGCCCACAACGACGGAACAGCAGGACAAACCTGGTATATTCCTGGTTTCGGCACCTATGGCGACACTCGAATTGCCGCTAATTTCAACGTGATTATCGACATTTAAAACAATACAAACTATCCCTGAAACCATGTCTGCAAAAAACAAGAAACGCCTGATTTGGCAAATACCATTCCTCGCCGTACTCATCATCGGCACCGTGCTGATTATTCGGCAACAGCAAAACGTGCCCTACCTCACCAATAAAGGTTTTATATTCGGCACTACTTACAGCATCACCTACCAGTCGGATCAAGACTACGAAAAGGAAATACTTGCAGAACTCAACAAGGTTGACGCAGCCCTGTCGATGTTTAACAAGAGCTCCATCATTTCCAATGTCAACAACAACAAGGACATGAAGGTCAACAACATGTTTCTTGAAGTATTCAATCTGGCACAAACTATATCAGAAAACACCGAAGGAGCATTCGACATCACCGTAGCGCCACTGGTCAACGCATGGGGGTTCGGCTTCAAAAGTGGAAACATGCCCACCCGCCATCAAGTAGATTCCATCCTGCAGTTCATAGGCTACAGAAAGGTTTCTATCGACCACATGAAAGTGAAAAAAGCCGACCCTCGACTGATGCTCGACTGCTCTGCCATTGCCAAAGGCTACGGAGTGGATGCCGTGGCAAGACTGTTGAAGAAAAAAGGCGTGAACAACTTCACGGTAGAGATAGGTGGCGAGATTGCCACACGTGGTGTCAGCGCACGAAGAGCACCATGGCGCATCGGGGTGGTAAAACCAACGGAAGACTCTTTGCTCTACAACAACGAATACCAAACAATCCTCAATTTGAGCGATATTGCCATGGCCACCAGCGGCAACTACCGCAACTTCTATTACAAAGGCGGCAGAAAATATGCACACACCATCGACCCAAAAACGGGATATCCTGTACAGCATAGTCTGTTGTCGGCTACCGTACTTGCCAACACCTGTGCTGAAGCGGATGCCTATGCCACAGCATTTATGGTGATGGGGATGGAAGGGGCTAAGCAGATACTGGAAAAGGAAAAACAGCTGATGGCCTACTTCATCTATACAGACGAAAAGGGAAAAATTGCTGTATGGTACTCACCTGAGATGAAAAACAAAATAGAGCAACTACCCTAAGCAACATGCCCGCCATACACCTCTACGATAAACTGTTACAATTTCCCCTGTTCCAAGGCATGGGCCATTCGGAACTCATGGAGGTTGTGGCACACACACGTATCGGATTCCATAAATATCCCGCAGAGAAAACACTATGGACTGCTGGAAGCCGATGCGAACAATTGGTGTTTCTCATCAACGGGCAATTGCAGTCAGAACACTTTTCCGGTCCACGACCCTGTCGGGTTATCGAACAACTATCTGCACCCTATGTGCTTGAACCCGAACGACTCTATGGTGTGGAACAACACTACCAACACACCTACTCCACGCTGACCGACACCAATATCCTTACCATCGACAAAGCAGAAGTGCGTCTGCTGATGGAAACACAACTGGTGTTCCGCCTCAACTATGTCAATCTGCTTGCCACCACCTGCCAGCGGTACGACAACCGAACACGTCAATCGGCACCAAAAGATCTTCGCGAACGACTCATTCGCTATTTCTTCTCACAATGTCAATACCCCGCAGGCCCCAAAACGTTCCATATCCTCATGCGACAGTTGGCAGAAATGATTGACGCCAGAGTGCGCGACATCTCACAAACGCTCAACCAAATGCAAACGGAAAACCTACTCTCCCTTCATCGAGGCCGCATCGTCATTCCCTTGATAGAAAGACTTCTGATGTGGAACACGACCGCTACAGAAGGGAATGACCTTTGAAACAAAAATACATCATCATAACGACAGTTTACAACAGAAGGTTGGTAAGAAGCCTAACGGCATCATGATAACATAAAAACGTTATATCAAGGAAATGTCTCCCAACAAGCTCCCATAATCAAGCAAAATATTGGGACTTACATGGGACTCACATGGGACTCACATGGGAAATACTATATAGGCAGAAAGCTGATTATAAACAGAAAGCATCCCGAACACATCCCGAACACATCCCGAAGGAAAAATACTGTATTTGATATTGGAAAAACGCCAATAGATTTCTACATGGATAAGTCTTGTGAAGGGCATTTTGAAGCGTATGATACTCCCGCTTATCAACCACAAAAAATTGTCAAGACAGCCAGACACGATAATTTGTAGTATATTTTAATTTCAATTAACGCGTTTTCTTTCGTTGTATGCTACATATTTCGTATCTTTGCACCTTGATAAATTAACGTTAGTATGAGTGAACATCAGAATCCATTTTTAGTACCCTACAATACTCCACACGATACTGTGCCCTTCGATAAAATCAGACTTGAAGACTACGAAGAGGCATTCATGGAAGGAATACGCCGTGACAACGAGCAGATTGACAAAATCATCAATAATCCAGAGAAGCCCACTTTCGACAACACCATCGTCACCAGCGATGAAGACAAAGAGGGCTACTACGACCTGTTGGGACGTGTCTCTGCTGTATTTTTCAATCTGATGTCGGCTGAAACCAACGACGAGATGGATGCGTTGGCACAAAAGTTGCAACCTATTCTGACACAACACTCCAACGACGTGCGACTCAACCCACGCCTCTTTGAGCGCATCCGTCAAGTGCATCTGCACCACAGACGTCTCACCGATGAGGAGCAGCGTTTGCTTGACGACTGTTATGACGGGTTTGTACGGAGTGGTGCACTACTCGACGAACAAGGCAAGGAACGTCTGCGCAAACTCACAGAAGAGGCTTCTATGCTCTCTTTGCAGTTTTCACAAAACCTGCTGAAAGAGAATAAAGCCTTCACACTCCATATCACCGATGAGCAACAGCTCGACGGACTACCCGATACCGCACGGGAGGCTGCCGCACAAACGGCCAAGGAAATGGGAAAAGAGGGATGGGTATTTACCCTCGACTTTCCATCCTACTCACCGTTCATGACCTATTCCACACAACGCGACCTGCGCAAACAGATGTATATGGAGCGTAATACCGTGTGCACCCACAACAACAGCGAAAACAATATAGACATTTGCAAACGCCTTGTTAATCTGCGTCGCGAAATAGCCCAACTGCTGGGATTCAAAAACTATGCAGACTATGTATTGAAACATCGCATGGCATCCAACGTGAGAAACGTATATCGACTGCTTGACGACTTGATTGACGCTTACCGCCCAACAGCCATCAAAGAGCGCGACGAACTCATCAAAATGGCACATAAGGATGTAGAAAAAATGATGCCATGGGATTCCGGATTCTATTCACATAAGTTGCAGATGAAGCGCTACAACCTCGACGCCGAGATGTTGCGCCCCTATTTTGAACTCTCAAAGGTGATAGAAGGTGTATTCGGACTCGCCAATAAACTCTACGGCATCACTTTCCGCGAAAACAAAGACATTCCCGTCTATCATCCAGACGTAAAAGCCTACGAGGTGTTTGATAACGACGGAAGCTATCTCGCCGTATTCTATGCAGATTTCCATCCCCGCAAAGGCAAGCAGGGTGGCGCATGGATGACCGAATACCAAGGACAATGGATCACACGAAAGGGCGAGAACGTACGTCCACATGTCAGTGTGGTGATGAACCTCACCAAGCCCACAGATGATAAACCAGCCTTGCTCACACTGGGCGAGGTAGAAACCTTCCTCCACGAATTTGGGCACTCGCTCCACGGCATGTTTGCCAACACTCGCTTCGAAAGCCTGTCTGGTACCAATGTGTGGTGGGACTTTGTAGAACTGCCTTCACAGTTCATGGAGAATTATGCAGTAGAGAAAGACTTCCTCAGCACCTTCGCATTCCACTACAAGACCGGCGAACCAATGCCCGACGAACTCATCCGACGCATCAAGAAAAGCCGGAACTTCATGGCAGCATCGGGATGTCTGCGACAAGTATCGTTCGGATTGCTCGACATGGCATACTACACACAGCGCAAGCCCTTTGACGACGATATTCTGACGTTCGAGAAAAAAGCATGGAAGAAAGCCATTATCGGCACCCAACTGCCAGACACCTGCATGACAGTACAGTTCTCACACATCATGGCAGGAGGTTATGCAGCCGGATACTATAGTTATAAATGGGCAGAAGTACTCGATGCAGACGCCTTCGCCGTATTCAAAAAGCATGGCATTTTCGA
Organism: Prevotella sp. P4-119; assembly: GCF_002251345.1. NCBI lineage: Bacteria > Pseudomonadati > Bacteroidota > Bacteroidia > Bacteroidales > Prevotellaceae > Prevotella > Prevotella sp. P4-119. The sequence goes on from NZ_NPJB01000063.1 coordinate 110,655, forward strand.
TAAGCAGACCGCACAAAGCTTCCGAGATAATATTCTGTCAAAAGGTGGAACAGAACACCCCATGACACTCTATAAACGCTTCCGTAAGGGAGAACCCACCATCGACGCATTACTGAAAAGAAATGGAATCAAACGAGAAACAAAGAAAGCTTGACCTCCGCTATCTGAGGATGGCAGGCATCTGGGCCGAGAACTCCTACTGCCAACGCAGGCAGGTAGGCGCACTTGTGGTGAAAGAAGGTATGATCATCAGCGACGGCTATAATGGAACGCCAAGCGGATTTGAGAATGTCTGTGAAGATGACAACAACGTCACCAAGCCTTATGTGCTCCATGCCGAAGCCAATGCCATTACCAAACTGGCACGGTCGTCAAACAATTCCGACGGTGCCACCATCTATATCACAGCCTCACCATGTATCGAGTGTGCTAAACTCATCATCCAGGCAGGCATACGCCGCGTGGTCTATGGTGAAAAATACCGCCTGACAGACGGTATAGACCTATTGGAACGCGCCGGAATAGAAACAACATACCTCAATCCCAACGAATAAGATGAAAGAGAAAAAGACTAACCGATTCCTACCGCTTCTCATGGCGCTCAGCGTCATTGTCGGTATTCTCATAGGCACATTCTATGCCAACCACTTCTCAGGCAACCGTCTGAGCATCATCAACTCCAGCAGCAACAAGCTCAACAACCTGTTGCGAATCATCGACGCACAATATGTAGATTCCGTTGACGTCAACGATTTGGTGGAGAAAGCCTTGCCTCAGATTCTGGCAGAACTCGACCCCCACTCCATCTATATCTCAGCAAAAGACATGCAGATAACCAACGATGACCTAAAAGGCTCATTCTCTGGTATCGGTGTAGAGTTCACCATCCGACAGGACACCCTGCATGTTCAACAAGTCATTGGCAACGGACCGGCAGAAAGAGCTGGCGTCATTGCAGGCGACAAGATTGTGATGGTAGATGGCAAACCCTTCACAGGGAAAACCCTGACCAACGAAGAAGCCATGCACAGACTGAAAGGCCCAAAAGATACGAAAGTAAAACTCGGTATCCTGCGCTATGGCGAAAAGAAGATACGCAACATCGTTGTCACACGAGGAGAGATTCCTACCAAGAGCGTGACTGCCACCTATATGCTCAACGATAAGACAGGCTACATACGTATCAAGAACTTCGGCGAGAACACCTATGCAGAACTGCTCATCGCACTGGCACAGCTCTCCCAACAGGGATTTGAGAACCTGACCATTGACCTGCGTGGAAATACTGGCGGCTATCTGGAATCTGCCGTACAGATTGCCAACGAATTTATGCCCAAGGGCCGACTCATCACCTATATGGAAGGACGCAAATCACCACGCAAGGAGTTCAGAAGCGATGGCCGCGGTAGTTATCAGCACATTCCACTCGTAATACTCATCGACGAAGGATCGGCCTCTGCCAGCGAGATTCTTGCCGGTGCCATACAAGATAATGACCGTGGTACGATCATAGGCAGACGCTCATTCGGTAAGGGACTGGTACAACAACCTATCCCATTCTCAGACGGTTCCATGGTCCGACTTACCATTGCTCGCTATTACACCCCGTCAGGTCGTTGCATCCAGAAGCCATACGTGGCAGGCGACAATAGCGACTACGAAGATGACATGCTGGCAAGATACAAACACGGTGAGTTCTTCTCACAAGACAGCATCAAACATTCAGGACGTGCCTATACTACACGCATCGGTCGAGTGGTTTACGGTGGTGGTGGAATCACCCCCGACATCTTTATTGCAGAAGATACTACCGCATACACCTCTTATTATAAGGCAGCATCCATGACAGGACTCATCCTGCAGTTTGCCTATAACTACACAGACAACAACCGCCAAAAGCTCAACGAGTTTACCACATCAGAAGAATTGGCAAAATATCTCGTCAAGCAGAATACCGTAGAACAGTTTGCTGCCTTTGCAGACAAGAGCGGACTGAAACGTCGCAACCTGATGATTAAACGCTCTCACAAACTTCTGGAACGCTATATCAATAGCCGCATCATCTATAACATGATGAACGAAGAAGCATGGCTGAAATATCTCAATGCAGACGACCCTGCCATCATCGAGACGCTACGGGTGTTCCATGCCAACAAGGCTTTCCCCAAAGCTCCCGCAAAGGCTGCCAAGAAGAAGACAGCAGTACTGCTGGGTAGAGGATATGGCTTAGCACGAGGAAAACGTCTATTGGCATAGTACTTATGATGACCAAACAAGACATACGGAAAATGCTTCGTCGCGGTGGACAACAAGGTTCACCCGACGAAGCATTTGCTTTACAGCAAGCATTAGACGGTAATAAACTTCTCCGCAATGCACAAATTGTAATGGCCTATTGTGCGCTCCCCGACGAAGTGCCCTTAGAACCACTCTTCCAGAAATGGATTGACGAAGGAAAAAGTATCCTATTGCCTCGTGTAGTCAGCGGCACTACATTGCAGATACACCACTACACAGCCCCCAATCAACTGGAAGTCGGGGCTTTCGGCATTATGGAACCAACTGGTGAAATTTTCACGGACTATGCTAAAATTGACGTCGTAATAGTACCAGGAATGGCATTCGACAAACAAGGGCATCGGTTAGGACGCGGTAAAGGCTACTACGACCGATTCCTTTCACTTTGTCCACAAACTTATAAAATAGGAATCTGCTATCCACATCGACTTCTTGACCAAGTGCCAGTGGATGCCCACGACATCCTGATGGATGCAATTATGACAATATAGTCAACTAAAACGAATATCAATTATCACACGCTCGCCTACTGCATCATTCAATCGTTGCACCAACACCTGCCGTTGCATCGACAAATCTGCACGCAAGGCAGGATTTGACAAACGAACAAACAACGTCTGGTTGTATATATATGTTTCAGTAGTATAACGCGCAATAACAGGTCCTGCCACCGTAGGCCAAGCCTCTACCAAGCGTTTCTGAAGGATGGGAGTCTCTAATCCTTGTTTGTGCAACACCTTCAGCAATACATCATGCAAAGTTTCTGTCTGTCTTCTAAACATGGGCTGTCAATAGTTTGATATTACCATTATCCACTTCAAACATACGGTAGTCACTTGCTGTTGATCCAACGATGGCATCCAAATGTGTGCGGTTTGTATCTGTTACAAATATCTGACCGAAAGCATCCCCAGACACCAATCGCACAATCTGTTCCACACGTCCTGCATCTAATTTATCAAAGATATCATCAAGCAAGAGTAAGGGTGTTGTATGAGATGCTGTACGCTTGAGCAGTTCAAACTGAGCCAGCTTTAGGGCAATGACATACGTTTTGTGTTGCCCTTGCGACCCCTCACGTTTCATGGGTCTGCCTCCAAGCGTAAAGATCAAATCATCACGATGCACACCATGCAAAGAATAGCCCACGGCAAGGTCTTTTGCACGATCACGAGAGATGACATCCAACAAGGGACCACGCTGTCCATGTGAGAGATATTCCAATCCAACATTTTCACAACCTGAGGAAATCTGTGTATAAAACTGTTGAAACAGCGGTTGTATCTCTGTCACAAAAGCCGACCTTCGGCGATAAATCTCTTCTCCTGCTTCAGCCATCTGTTCCTCCCAGATTTGCAATAACGTCGGATCCGGCCCTGGATTTTCCTGTTTCAACAATATGTTGCGTTGCTGTAATGCATTATTGTAGTTTGTCAATAGTGTCATATACTGCCGGTCATACTGCGAAATAACAAGATCCATCAACTTACGTCGTTCCTCCCCTCCTCCATCAATCAACAAGGTATCGGAAGGCGAAACGACAACAATGGGAATCAATCCAATATGTTCAGAGAGTCTCTTATATTCCTTTTTATTGCGTTTGAAATGTTTCTTCACACCACGTTTCAAACCGCAGTAAATATGTTCTTCGTTTTCATGTTCATCATCATACGTACCCTCAACAACACAAAAAGGTTCGTCGTGACAGATGACCTGCGAGTCAATAGGGTTATTAAGTGAACGGCAAAAAGAAAGATAATATACCGCATCGAGCACATTCGTCTTACCAGCGCCATTGTGTCCGATGAAGCAATTCATCTTCGGAGAGAGATCAATAGAAGTCTCCCGAATGTTCTTATAATTGATGATGGAAAGTTTTCTGAGTATCATTTATGGTGCAAAGTTACACCTTTTATCAGTCAAAAACGAAAAAAGTCTATAAGAAATTTCAGTATCTGCAATAAAATGAGTAATTTTGCCACGCAAAACTTGGCTCTATGGAGCTATAAAGAAACGCAAATAAAAAACTAACAACAATAATGGCAAACAAAAACCAAACAGTTGCTGTCGAGACCGAGCAGCAGTTAAACAAGACAGAGGCATTCTTTGATAAGTACAAGAAAGCCATCATCATCGGTGTAGTAGCAGTTGTCGTTCTCATCGTAGGCGGCATCCTCATCAACAACTATTATCTTGCTCCACGTGAAGACGCTGCCAGCACAGAATTGGCAAAGAGTCAGGAGCTCTTCAACAACGAACAATTCGAACAGGCTCTGACTGGTTTCAAAAAAGTAGCCAGCGACTATTCTTCGACAAAGGCAGGTAATTTGGCTCAGCTGTACATCGGTCTCTGCCAAGCTAACCTCGGTAAATGGCAGGAAGCTGCCGATGCCCTCGAAAATTTCAGCACCAAGGGTGACCAAATGATCAGTCCCGCTGCTGAAGGCGCTTTAGGCAATGCTTATGCAAACCTCAAGCAGTATGACAAGGCCGTTGACCACTTGAAGAAGGCTGCCAAGATGGCTGACAACAACTCACTCTCTCCCACCTTCCTCATTCAGGCCGGTGAGATTCTGGAGAGTCAGGGCAAGAAAGACGAGGCTTTGAAACTCTACCAAGAGATCAAGAAGAAGTATTTCCAGTCAATGCAGTACCAGAACATCGACGCTTATATCGAACGTGCTTCTGCTAAATAAATAAAGATGGCAACAGCACTTCATAACCTGAGCGACTACGATTTTGATGCAGTCCCTGACGCATCGAACATGATATTCGGCATTGTTGTAGCCGAGTGGAATCCTGAAATAACAGGAGCACTGTTGCAGGGATGTGTTAGCACACTGGAGAAACACGGAGCATTGCCCGAAAACATCCATGTAAAAACCGTTCCCGGTTCGTTCGAACTCATCTACGGTGCACACCAGATGACTCTCAACGACGGCTATGATGCCATCATCATCCTCGGTAGTGTAATACGTGGTGAGACACCACATTTTGATTATATCTGCCAAGGTGTGACCCAAGGCATTGCACGCCTTAACGCCACCAACAACATTCCCGTCATTTACGGACTGCTCACCACCAATGACCTACAGCAGGCCAAGGATCGAGCAGGCGGACGATTGGGCAACAAAGGTGACGAATGTGCAGTAGTAGCCATCAAGATGGCAAAATTCTAACCGATAGACTCACCTATCAAATAACTACATGGCGGACTTCTCACAACGAGAAGTCCGTCTTGTTTACAAAGCGCTTATGAAACTTATTTCATGGAATGTCAATGGTCTGAGGGCTTGCGAGGGCAAGGGCTTCAGCGATGTTTTCAAACAGTTGGATGCAGATTTCTTCTGTCTACAAGAGACAAAAATGCAAGCAGGCCAACTCGATTTGCAGTATGACGGATACCAGTCATACTGGAACTATGCCGACAAGAAGGGATATTCTGGTACTGCCATCTTCACTCGCCATCAACCCATTGTCGTAAGTTATGGTATCGGAATTGATGAACACGATCATGAAGGACGTGTTATCACCTTGGAGATGGACCGCTATTTTGTAGTGACATGCTACACTCCAAATTCACAAGACGGACTCCGCCGATTGGACTACCGCATGAGATGGGAGGATGACTTTCGGCAGTATCTATTAGAACTGGATAGTCGGAAACCCGTCATCCTCTGCGGTGACCTTAATGTGGCACACGAAGAGATTGACCTCAAAAATCCCAAGACTAACCGTCGTAATGCTGGTTTTACCGATGAGGAACGCGAGAAGATGACAACGCTCCTTGAATCAGGCTTTACAGATACATTCCGTACACTACATCCCGACGATTCCACCTATTCATGGTGGTCGTATCGTTTCCAAGCTCGCCAAAAGAACGCAGGATGGCGTATTGATTATTTCCTTGTCAGCAAACGACTGATGGAAGATGTGAAAGGCGCTGCCATCCACACCGAAATATATGGTTCAGACCATTGTCCAGTAGAACTTACATTGAAATGACATAACTATGAAAAGACTCTTCCTTATTATTATAGGTATGATCTGCCTTGTGTCTGCACAAGCCCAACTGGCCGATCCTGTACACGTTTACACACAATTGAAAGAAACCGGCAACCAAGAAGCCGATATCATCTTTACCCTCAAGATTGACAACGGATGGCATGTGTATTCCACTAATCTCGGCAATGGAGGTCCTATCTCCGCTACTTTCAATACTGTAAAAATTCAGGGAGCCACACTTGTAGGAAAACTTAAGGCCAAGGGTAAGGAACTTAGCAAGTTTGATCACCTCTTTGACCAACAGGTTCGCTATTTCGAACATACCGCCACCTTTGTGCAGAAGATTCGCTTCACCCAAGCCAACTACAGCATCGACTGTTATCTTGAATACGGAGCATGCAACGATGAAATGTGTATGCCGCCGTCAAGTGCAAACTTCAAGACAAGTGGTAAAGCCACAATCGTTGACAACGCGAATAAAGAAGAACAGACACAAAAGTCCATTGACAATACCAGTACGCTGAGCGATCAAAGCACAGCTAAGGACGACAGTATAGCCATTGACAGTACTGCTAATACATCCGCAGCAACAGACACTGCAGCAGTAGCAGGCAATGCCCTTTGGACTCCTATCACCCAAGAATTACAATCGTTCGACAATACCACTCCCGATGATTCACTGCTATACATCTTCCTGGCAGGACTGCTTGGAGGGTTCCTCGCACTACTTACACCTTGTGTATGGCCCATCATCCCAATGACAGTGTCCTTCTTCCTCAAACGCAATAAAGAACGTACGAAAGCCATCCGCGAAGCATTGACTTATGCACTGAGCATCATCATCATCTATGTAGCATTGGGACTGCTCGTCACCGCCCTCTTCGGTGCTAATGCCCTCAATGCCTTAAGCACCAATGCATGGTTCAATATCTTCTTCGCCCTATTGCTCATCGTCTTTGCAGCATCTTTCTTTGGCGCTTTCGAATTGACCTTGCCCTCGTCATGGTCCACCAAGATTGACGAAAAAGCCGACCAACTTTCCATGCGCAAATCATTCTTCACAGCGCATCTCTCCATCTTCCTGATGGCATTCACCCTGGTACTGGTATCATTTTCTTGCACTGGTCCTATCATAGGTTTCCTATTGGTAGCTGTTTCTACCCAAGGCAATATACTTGGTCCCACGCTCGGTATGTTGGGATTTAGCATCGGACTCGCCATTCCCTTTGGTGTGTTCGCCCTATTCCCCTCATTGCTTAAATCAGTACCTAAGTCAGGCGGATGGATGACCACCATTAAGATTGTATTGGGATTCATCGAATTGGCATTTGCTATGAAGTTTCTCAGTGTAGCCGATCTGGCATACGGTTGGCGCTTGCTCGACCGTGAGGTATTCCTATCAATATGGATTGCCCTCTTCGCTCTGCTTGGTGCTTATCTTATGGGATGGCTCCATTTTTCCGGTCATGGCCCTGCCGACAAGTCAGAAGGAACTCCCATCCCACAATTCTTCCTTGGTCTGATCAGTTTTGCCTTCACCATCTATATGATACCTGGATTGTGGGGAGCTCCACTGAAAGCCATTAGCGCCTTTGCGCCACCCATGTTCACACAAGACTTCAATATGCAATCAGGCAAAACCGTTGAAGCTGTTTATAAGGACTACGAACAAGGAATGGAAGCAGCACGGGCACAAGGTAAGCCTGTCATTATCGACTTCACAGGTTTCGGTTGTGTCAACTGCCGTAAGATGGAAGCGGCAGTATGGAGCGATGCCAATGTAGCAAAACGATTAACAGACGACTACATTCTCATCTCGCTGTATGTTGACGACAAGACACCATTGGCACGACCCATTGAAGTGAACGACGGCAAACGCATGCGTACATTACGTACTGTAGGCGACAAATGGAGTTTCCTACAAGCAAGCAAGTTCGGTGCCAATACCCAGCCGTTCTATGTTTTGCTGACCCCCGACGGTCATGCACTTGCTCCAAGTCGCTCCTATAACGAAGATGTGAAACAATACACCGATTGGCTCGACAACGGATTGTCACGCTTTCGTGCGGAATAATTGTCCTCTTTAGGATATATTAGGAAAATACCTAAGCTTTTTAGGACTTTCCCCCTCCGTAATCCAATAAATATATGTATCTTTGCATCACATAACAGACAAAAACAACAACGACTATGAAAAAATTTATCCTAATATTGTTGGCTACCGTCATGGCTATGCCGACATTTGCACAGTACCAATCCAATCGCAGCCGCAGCCGCTACAACCACAACGACACCGAGAGTTACTACGGTATTCGTTTGGGACTGAACTCAGCCAGCACGAGTTGTGACGATGCACCCTTTGACCTTGACGCTCGCACCGGTTTAAACATTGGTGCCGTCTATGGTTTGCAGCTCGCCAACAATACTCCAATATGGCTCGAAGCCGGCGCTTACTATTCAGAAAAGGGTGGTAAGAGTCTGTCAGATGGAATCAAAAAAACCTATCGTCTGCGTTATATAGAAATTCCCTGTGTAGTAAAATACAACATCAATGCTGACGATGACTTCTTCCTCCAACCTTTCTTAGGTGGTTATATCGCACTCGGTGTGGGCGGAAAGATAAAAAACTATGCAGACCGCACAACATCAAGTGCATTCGACAGCGACCGTTTCCAACGTTTCGATGGTGGTCTCCGCTTAGGTTGCGGTGCCGAATACAACATGATCTATGCTGAAGTCGGTTTCGATTTGGGTATTGCCAATGTGCGCCACGATGATTTTGAGGCAGCTCACACCCGTAGCCTCTTTGTCAACTTTGGAGTAAACTTCTAATTTTCACGGTGATGACATACCGATATAGCAGTGTTACCATCAGCTTTTTTATATATTACAAACAATTAAAATGACACTATATCCCCAAATGATTATGGATGCACTGCAGACTGTGACGTATGCAGGCACCAAGAAAAACCTTATTGAAAGCGGTATGGTGGCCGATCAACCTGCCGTTGCCGCACCGTCTGCAGACAATGAACCCTGGCGCGTTCATGTAGTGCTTGAATTTCCACGTGACACCGACCCATTTCTTAAATCAACTGTCAAGGCAGCCGAGGCAGCCATTAAATACCATTGTGGCAAAGACGTTGTGGTAGAGATTACCACCGAATTCAAATCAAAGCCACGTCCTGAGGTTGGCAAACTATTACCACAAGTTAAGAATGTGGTAGCAGTAAGTAGCGGTAAAGGCGGTGTGGGTAAAAGTACTGTTTCTGCAAACCTCGCTATCGCCTTGGCACGTCTGGGCTATAAGGTAGGTCTGCTCGATGCAGATATTTTCGGACCTTCTATGCCAAAGATGTTTAATGTAGAGGATGCACGTCCATATGCAGTAAATGTGGATGGTCGCGACCTCATTGAACCTATTGAAGCCTACGGTGTAAAACTTCTGTCTATCGGATTCTTTGTTTCACCCGAAACAGCCACATTGTGGCGTGGTGGCATGGCAAGCAATGCCCTGAAGCAACTTATTGCCGATGCCGATTGGGGAGAGCTCGACTATCTCATTCTCGATACCCCACCGGGTACAAGCGATATCCATCTTACTCTATTGCAGACACTCGCTATCACTGGTGCTGTAATCGTTTCGACCCCCCAGCAGGTAGCTTTAGCAGATGCTCGTAAGGGAATCGACATGTATCGCAACGAGAAAGTCAATGTCCCCATTCTTGGTCTGGTAGAGAACATGGCATGGTTTACTCCTGCAGAATTGCCCACTAACCGATATTATATTTTCGGTAAAGAAGGTTGCAAACAGTTGGCAGAAGAGATGCAGGTTCCGCTCTTGGCACAGATACCCCTTGTACAAGGCATCTGCGACAGTGGCGACCAAGGCACTCCGGCAGCTCTCAATAGTGACAGCGCAACAGGCATTGCATTCATCAATCTAGCACAGGCTGTTGTAACTGTAGTGAACCGCCGCAACAAGGAACTACCCAAAACCGAAATCGTTGGTGTCAAAAAATCATAATCTACACACTTATACCGACGTAATCTATCATTAGATACAGCTAAATCTATAACAATCTCCCCATCATACCCCACATTAACGTGGAAGATGATGGGGATTTTGCATAATAATTATAAAAATATGTACGATTTACTTGTTTTCAATCTTCTTTTGGGTCACCAGTAAAAGTGTGTTGATTAGGCATAGATCTTCATTAGTCTGAAGAGAAAGCACTTACGGTCAATGCATGCGGGCTGGCAACAGGCATTCCGCTAAGAGTCTATACTGTTCCATTTTATTCTAACGTTTACTCTATAAACGTACACCTGCTTGCTTTTATTGTGCTATGCTATCCACACGCTTTTGCAAGTGATCCATAATATATGGAAATACTGCATCCGTTGATCAACGGATGCAGTATTTGGTAGATCATATATGCAGGACATTTGATTCGTTAATCGGATACCACACTATGATTATCCTTTTATCCCAAATCAGCTATTTTCCATTTTTCTCTTCCTCATATCTTGTAGTCTGTCAAAGATATGGCGACGCATCAAGAGTATCTGATAGCGATAGACAAGGCATGCCAACACAAAATATACCAGTACTTGCAGCCACAGCACACGGTATTCGGTCAATACATCGCTGAGGGTAGCCCCCATTGAGTTCATGCGAACATAGGCACGGATACCAAAGGTAGAGGGGAATATCCATGAAATACCCTGCAAAAAGCCAGGAATATTAGACTGAGGCCACGAAACTCCACTGAGGAACAGAAGGGGAACACTGGCAAATACCACCAAGAGCATAACATTCTCACGATAACGCACTATGCATGATATGGTGATGCCAAAGAAAATACATGCTAAAATATAGGGTATCAGCATGGCAAGAAGATCCTGCCAATGGGCCAGACATGGGAAATCAAATATTCTCGGCACTACAACGGTGAGGTATGTGCCCATAATGGCATAAATCATGAAATAAGCCAATCCTTTGCCCATAACAATACGGAAAGTACCATGATAGTGTTTCTGTATAGGTACTAAGTCTTCAAAACGGTTTGTTTCGCGTGCAGAACCGGCAGACAAGCCAATACCCAATGCCAATGTCTGCTGTAGTATGAGGATCAGCACTGCTGGTAATATAAAGGATCCATAACCTCCCGATGGATTATAAATCGGTTGGGCATCATAGTCAAGCGGTTGGGTCAGTATTTCTTCTTCCCGTTGGGTATATTTACCCGACAATCTGACTTGAATTTCACCATTCATCTGTTGGGTCACACTGATAGCTGTCATATATGCAGCCTTATAGGTCAACATTGTACTCATATCGCAGAATACAGCCACAGCTGTCTGTTCCATGCGATTCAAACGCGACTGGAAATCTGCAGGTATATGATAGATGGCACGTGCAACTTGTCGCCCCACAAGATTCTTGGCCTCATCCATATTTGAGGCATAGCACACCACCTTTACATCCGGTGTAGCATTGCAGGAACGTATAAATTGACGGCTGGCAGAAGAATGTGAATCATCTACAACTACAACAGGCACTTCACGTACTACCTCATTGTTATAGATCCAAGAATAGAGCAGCGGATAGCCTAAGGGCACAAGGATAAAGAAAATGAGCACACCCTCGTCTTTAAAGGTCTGGCGCATCTCATCCTTCCATATGAGACAAGCGTCGTATATACCACTGATTATGGTTTTGAATAGTTTTTTCATCATAGCGCGTCAGGGAATATAGACATAGTTCAACATGGCATTGCGAATCTTTGGCGCCACCAATATGGGCAACAAGGCGAAAGCAACGAGAACTGCAATATGCGACCATGCATCTGCCAACGGATAGTCGTTGAAGATACATGTCTGATAAATCATAAAATAATGGCGCAATGGAAAGAGCCATGCCAGCGACTGCAAAGCACCGTCCATAGCCATGGCAGGAAATGCAGATCCTACCATTGAGAAACTTAGCACTGCCCACAGCGAACAGGTACTCATCGACATACGCAGAGATGGCAAAAGGCCGAACATAAAGATGCCGAAACCTAAAGAAGAAAATACTTGCAACAGTGTGAGCATGATAATGCGCAGTGTTCCACCCGGATGTGGGAAACCAAGTATGCCATAGACATAGTAGGCATAAGTCATGGTGAGTATCAGAAATACAAGGGCATGTGGTGTGAATTTACCAATGAGAGCCACCCATGCCTTATTGTCAGCCATCTCCATCCATTGTTTGGAGCGTCCAAACTTGAGTTCCGTGCCAATAGAATATGGAGTGATAAGAAACATGAAGAGCATCATCAATCCTGGCACAAGCATAGTGGAGAGATAGACATTATAGTCTGTTGTCGGATTGTTGAGCGGATGCAAATCGACCTTTATGGGTTGCAGAAAGGTTTGTGCTTGTTCGTCAGTAAATCCCTTGGCAAGCAGTGTGGCCTGACCGACAGCAGCCGATGCCAATGTGGAAATAGTTTTGAGATCACTGAACAACAGCGAGCCTGCCACCAAAGAAGTCTGCGTATAATAGAACGACATCTTCGGCTGCCGGCTTGCCATCAGATCATCTGTTGTGCCTTCGGGTATATAAAGAAAGGCATAGATTTGATTTTCCTGTATTGCTTTTCGTGCCTCAGCCACACTGGGATAACGCGCCACAACATGTGATGTCTGGAAGGCATCGAGCCGACGAATAATGCTACGCGTAGTAGAAGAATTATCGAGATCTACCACTCCAACAGGCATTTTGAGCGGTTTCCCCTCATACAGCATTGCTGTGAAAAAAAACATCACCAGCAGAGGAAATACCACCATACAGAGCCAATAGATGTGGTTGTGGCAGATAATGCCACACTCACGCACCGCAATTCCGTATATTTGTCGAAGCTGTTTCAAAATATCATTTAAAAAGTATGTTATTTTCCGTTAGTCCTGAATGACAAGCGACATGCCCGGACGTAATCCTTCAAGTGGCTGTGTGGGACGTGCCTTTACCTCAAAGGTTTTCAAGTCATACTGACCGTTGGCTTTAGTTGCCTTCCATACAGCATAGGATCCCTGGTCTTTCATATAATAAACCTTCATAGGAATAGTTTTGTTGAAAGCTGGTACATAGGCATTGAAGGTCTTGCCAACAGCAAGTCCACCCAACTGGTCCTCACGCACGTTGAAGGTGCCCCATAGATCGCTCATAATAGAAATGGTCATGATGGGGGATCCTGTGCCAACGAGTTCGCCGACTTTTGGATAAATATTGCTGACCTCACCCTCCATTTGGGCAATCTGAACAGTTTCATTAATATAAGAGGTAACTTCCTGAACAGCCCCCTTGGCTCTGCCAACAAGTGCTTGTGCTGCCTGTTTTTCTTCACGACGTGCACCATTTCGAGCCATATTATACTGACTCTCTGCAGCTTTAGCCTGAGCCTCCATGGCTTTATAGTTGGCAAATGCTTCATCGCGCTTTTGGGCGCTCATCACACCTTCATCAAAAAGGCGTTGCACACGTTGATATGACTTCTGTGCAATATCAAGTCCTGCCTTGGCCTGTTGCCATACTTGGTAGGCACCTTGTATCTGTTCCTGTCGCGCCCCGTTACGTGCCATTTCCTCTTGGGCGGCGGCAGCATTCTCTGCACTCTGGGCCTGTTCCATCTTGGCACGTACTTCTGGGGCATCTAAAATAGCGAGTGTATCACCCACTTTGACATAATCCCCCTCTTTGACACGAATTTCAAGAATACGTCCAGGAACCTTGCTTGACACTCGGTATTCACTAACTTCCACCTGTCCTTGGATATTTTCCTTTTCATGGCTGAAAGCGAAGAAGCCGATAATTCCCACAACCACCACAACTGTAGTGAATCCCAGGATGGCTAATAGTACGTTGTTATGTTGTGATTTTGCTGACATAATATCTTTCTCCTATTTTCTATCTTTATTGTATCGTTTATTCTCTCTTAATTTTCCAATGTACCAAGTGCTTTCTGCATATTGGTTTGACTGAGGCGCACATCAATCTCTGCATCAATCTTCTGAGACTGCGCCTGAAGCCAAGCAGTCTGTGCCTCCATCACTGTAGTGGATTGGATGACACCTTCACGAAATCCGAGATTTGCAGTACGAAGGTTTTCTTCCGCCTTGCGCGTACTTGCCATAGCCAGTTGAAGTTTCTTGCTTGCCTCATTGAGTCGGAATGAACTTTGGCTAACCTGCAGTTCGATTTTCTCTTTCACTTCTTCGAGTTCGAGCGAGGCAATAGCAGATGCGCCCTTAGCAGCACGCACCTTATAGGTCACATCTCCCCAATTCCATACAGGAACTCGAACCAACACACCAACATTCCACACTCCCCCAAATTTGCGTTCGAAACCATTGAAGAGATTAGGGTTGCTAACAGCATATCCACCAACTATAGCCACCTGAGGCAGGTTGCCAGCCTTTAGGAGTTTGACAGATTGTTGTGTCATATCAAGGGTATTGCGCAACATGCGAATTTCCGGACGCTGTTCAAAAGCGACAGCAACATCGGCTTTTGCACAAGAGGTGTTCTGAGCAATATTCTCACTTTCCTCATCAGCGAGTGTAACACTTCCATTCATCGGCAGTCCACACAACTGGGAAAGATACATCTTTGCCAGTGTCAATCCGTCATTGACTTTCGAAAGGGTCATCTCTGCTTCATTGACTTTCACACTAACGCTAAGTCCTTCGGAGCGAGTAGCCACACCTTCTTCTATCATCTTCTGTACATCACCATCAAGCTTTTTGACGAGGTCGAGATAGCTCTGGGCCAATTTCTGCTTATGGCGGAGCGAAACAACCTGCCAGTAGGCTTGATCAATGCTATAGAGTGTGAGTTGTCGTTGAGCATGCGCACTATTGGCAGCCAACTGCTCACCAATATCAGCCATACGGTTCATAGCGGTAATAGCACCACCCATATAAACAGGTTGTGTCACCATGATGGCTCCAGCCCACATGCTCCGAGTATCGGTATGGAAAGCATCTACAATACCAGCGCCCACTTGGTTGAGCGATCCTGCCAAACTTCCTATACCTGCAGTAAGTTGTTGTTGGATTCCCTCAGGAGTGAATCCCAACTGTCCAAGTTGTTGCCATACACCTTGTGGTACAGCCTGCAACAACTCGTTAGCCTTTCCGCCAATTCCTGCTGTCGCATTGGTACCCATATTACCAAGAGTTTTCTTCTGATCATCACTGAGAAGTGATATTTCGCGGCTTGTGTATTCATAACCTGCCAAGGCACTGACACGTGGCAGATATTTCGTACGGGCAGACTTGCGCATATTGGCAGCTATGTCTTGTTTGACATGTGCCACAGCCAACTGTTTATTGTTGCTGAGTGCCAAAGCTCTGCAACTGTCTAAGGTGAGCGTCGTTTGTGCTCCGACAGGCAAAGCCACGCAAGTAGCTAATAGATATCCTGTAATACGTTTCATAAATAATATAAAAAGGTCTATCTTCTATTATTTCTCAAGTTCGATGGTACGTGTACCAATCTCATGTCCATCAGCAATAACCTGCACACGATAAGAACCAGGTGTGAGTGTAGTTTTCGGAGCATATACTTCTATAAGCTTTTCTTCACCAGTATATTCCACATCTTTTCTTGCAGTGCATGCAATCTGCTGTCCTTCAAAGTTGCAGCGTTCACCAGCTCCCAATACATTACCCGCAGGTGTCAGTACTCTGACATAAATAGTACGCATACCATTCTGAGCGGTCACATTGCGTGTCAAGACAAAACGCACCTTCATTTGGGTAGATCCACCAATTTTATGAGGATGTTTAACACGATCCCGAGAACTTGATGAAAAAGCTTTCTTATAAAGCATCACAATATCTATATTAGCTGCATTCAGTTGGGCAGCAACGGCAACCTTTTCAGAGAGCGACATATTATCAGAAGCCAATGCCATATTCTGCTGATTAGACTGTGCAAGTTCTCCACGCACGCGATTATTTTCATTCATCAGCTCTGCATTGAGTTGGTTGAGTGAGTCAATCTGTAGCACATAGCTACGCAAAATGTTACGCACCTGCGCGAGTTCCTTTTTCAAGCGTGTAATCTCTGCGGCATCATCAGATTTTGTCTTCTTCAGTTCAGCAAGAAGTTGTTGGGTGCGTTCCTGTTCGCGAGTCAATTGTTCTACGATAGAGTCATTATTGATACGCGTTTTCATTTCATTATATTGGTCGGCGAACTGCTGATATTCGTTTTCCATTTCCTTTTTGTCGAGAGCCGCCAATTCCTGCATATCCTTGTTGGCTTGTTTCTCTTGATTCAAACTGATGGCGAGATATGCCACGCCACCGATAAGCAATAAGATGACGATGACCACCACAGTATTTACAACTTTCTTGTTCATGTTATGCTATTTAAATGATAAAATTCTTCTGTATGACATGCAAAATTAAGGATTTTCTACGAAACGACAAAGGAAAATCGGCCTATCCACAATGCAATCCGTTTATTTTTAATAATATTACGGAAAAAAAGAACAATTTTAGCATTTCTTTGAACTCTGTATCGTCAATCTATTAAATTCAAGTATATAGTCAGAAGAAAAATCGGGATTTCTTTTGTTTTCCGACTAGTTAATTGTAACTTTGTCGCCGAAAAAGAGAAACAAGAAAGATGTATCAACGTAACATAAGACGTAAATGGACGATAGTGCTGGCTGTATTTGCCTTCACTTTCGTCATGCAACAGGCATTTGCCCAGCATACTACCCACAACGATTCTGTTGCCACTACCGTGAGCGACACCATCGATAACGATTCTGCAATGGCTGTCATCGATGCCGACTTAAACGCTATGGACCCTACCGCTCAAGGAGGTGGTGGTCTCCACAAGATGCTAAAACAGAAATTTATTGAGGGTTCAGCAGGTTTCATGTCTCTCGTAGCATTAGCGCTCATTGCAGGACTGGCTTTCTGCATCGAGCGCATACTCTACCTCACCCTATCAGAAATCAATGCGAAAAAGCTATTGAAAGACATTGACGAGCGGTTAACAGCCAATGATGTAGAAGGTGCCAAGACTCTCTGTCGCGAGACACGTGGACCTGTGGCAAGCATCTGCTATCAAGGATTACTCCATCAGAAAGAACCACTCGACCAGATAGACCGTCAGCTCACCAATTACGGTTCTGTACAGATTAGCAATATGGAAAAGGGGTGTTCGTGGATTAAGTTCTTTATCGCCGCCGCACCGTCTTTGGGATTTCTCGGAACCGTAATAGGCATGGTAATAGCATTCGACCGCATCCAAACGGCAGGCGACATCAGTCCAACCATCGTTGCAGAAGGCATGAAAGTGGCACTTATCACCACCATCTTCGGTATTATAGTAGCACTCATTCTGCAATTCTTCTACAACTATATACTCTCCAAGATAGAACATCTCACTTCGCAGATGGAGGAAAGTGCCATCAGCTTGATAGATGCTTTATCCAAATACAAGCAGCAGCATGACTAATATTGGTGATTACCTACTGGCAGAAGTCATATTGTGGTTCATTTATGCCACAATAATCATCGTGGCAATAGTCATGGTATTGTCAGTAGTGCGCTCGTTGCGCAACCGCACAGATAGCATTGCTGAAAGCAACCGAGTACCCAGACGAAAAATTGCTTATGGAGTTGCTATCACCACCCTGCTCTTTCTGACCATTGCCTGTCTTGCTGGATCTTCTTCTCCCATAATCATCAACGGCATTAGCTACACAGACCGTTTTTGGCTAAAGACCACCGATGGTCTCATCACAGTATCCTTGATCATGATGGTTGTGGCAGCATGTTTCGTTGCCTATGGTCTGTCTGGCATAAACCGTCGTATCCATCAGAAAAAATAATTTGCCGTCTATGTTCATCCGTCGCCATCACCATGAAGTTCCACTACTGAACACCACGTCCACCGCCGATATTTCTTTTATGTTGCTGGTGTTCTTTCTCATGACATCATCGATGAACAGCGACAAAGGTCTCTCGCGCCAACTGCCACCAACTAAGTCAGAGCAATCAGCCATCACCGACATCAATCGCAGTAATGTACTCCAAATTCATCTCGATGCAAACGATGCACTGTGGATTGACGGACAAACAGTAGCTGACGAACAACTGCAACACGAAGTAGAATCCTTTTTGGCAAGCAGACAGAGCCAACGTTTCATGATAGAGGTAACCACAGATCGTCGCACATCATACGATGCCTATTTCAACATGCAGAACACCATTGTGGCAGCATTCCATACCTTACGTGAAACAATGGCACAAAAGCAATTCGGCATACATTTCACTCAGTGCAACGACCAACAGCGTAATATCATCACCCAGCGTTATCCCCTGCGCATCAGTGAAGCAATAACCGATAATATCACGATACCTACTTCACCAAAAGCAACGTCAGCAACAGAGAAAGGAGGTCGCCCATGAGTCGTTTCCGCCGTCATAAACGCGAGATGCCAGGTCTCAACCTTGCATCCATGCCCGATTTGGTTTTCACCGTATTGTTCTTTTTCATGATAGTCACCCACATGCGTGAGGACAATATCAGAGTTCGCTTCACTGTGCCTCAAGGCACCGAACTGGAAAAAACTGAGCATCGAGGCAGTGTCATCCACGTATATATCGGCCATCCCACCGATAGTCAAGGAAACAGCAACAATAATGAGACCCGCATACAGGTTAATAGCAAGAGTGTAACCATAGATCAACTGCCGAAAGCCATTGCCACAGAGCGCGACCACATGTCGTCAGAGGACCGCCAACACATGGTGGTCAGTATTCTTGCAGATAGCCAAACCGACATGGGACTTATCAGCGATGTTAAGCAAGCATTGCGCCAAGCTGGTGCACTCAGAATCAACTATGCAGCCACAAATCGCACCGACGAAACAGGCAATGAGTAATAATCTAAAGGAAAAACGCACAAAAATACTATAAATTATTGCAACTGTCGCTATTTTTTCATAACTTTGCATACAAATAGTAAAAAGTAGAAAAATGGCAATACAAAAACTCGACAATTTGGATAAACAGATATTGCGAATGATCGCAGAAGACGCACGTGTACCATTCCTTGAAGTGGCCCGAGCCTGTGATGTGAGTGGCGCTGCCATTCACCAGCGCATTCAGAAGCTCACCAGCATGGGGGTACTCAAAGGTTCACAGTTTATCATCAATCCAGAAAAGATAGGATATGAAACTTGCGCCTATATCGGACTCAACCTGAGAAATCCTGAGAAATTTGACGATGTAATGGTCGAACTTCAGAAGATTCCAGAAGTAACAGAATGTCACTACACCACGGGTAATTTTGATATGTTCATCAAGATTTATGCCAAGAACAACCATCATCTGCTCAACATCATCCATGACAAACTGCAGCCGTTGGGATTGGCCTCATCAGAAACTCTGATTTCTTTCAACACAGTCTTTGACAGACAACTTCCTGTAGTTGATTTCACCGAGGAGCAAGATTAAAAACAAATCATTCCGATAGTAGCCGATACATTCGGTCTATCGGAACGATATATCAATAAACTCGGATTACGACCGAACATAATCCACAAAAGCGTACGCAAAGGCATGTTTATCATCCTTTGCGTGCGCTTCTTTCGTTTCTACTTTCCAATCACTATAGTCAGGAAAGAAGGCATCGGCTTGTTGTGGCGTGTCATCAATCTCTGTCAGACACAACCGGTCAGCTTTGTCAAGTGCCTGCTCATAAACACTTGCACCTCCAATAATATAAACCTGTTCATCTGGTTGACAACTGGCCAGTGCCTCATCAAGCGTTGCATAAACATCACAACCAGGAATCTCCTTAACCGTACGACTCAACACAACATTGCGGCGATTAGGCAGTGCCCCTTTCGGCAAACTAAGGAATGTGTTACGTCCCATGATAATGGTATGTCCTGTTGTCAATGCCTTAAAACGTTTCAAGTCATTGGGCAACCAATAGAGCAATTTGTTTTCAAGACCTATGGCCCGATTACGCGCCACAGCAGCTATAATATGCAATGTCATACGCTAACCTCCGCTTTAATATGTGGATATGGATCGTAGCCTTCCAGTTGAAAATCCTCATACTGGAAATCGAATATACTCTTCACA
The DNA here is from genome assembly GCF_002251345.1 of Prevotella sp. P4-119. Classification (NCBI taxonomy): domain Bacteria; kingdom Pseudomonadati; phylum Bacteroidota; class Bacteroidia; order Bacteroidales; family Prevotellaceae; genus Prevotella; species Prevotella sp. P4-119. The sequence continues at coordinate 131,130 of NZ_NPJB01000063.1, forward strand.
TCAGGGTTTATCTTCATCACAGGCAATGGGCGCGGTGTACGTGTCAGTTGCAAACGCGCCTGATCCAAATGATTAAGATATAGATGTGTATCACCTGTGGTATGGATGAAATCACCAGGTTTGAGTCCTGTCACCTGTGCCATCATCTGCAACAGCAGGGCATACGATGCGATATTGAAAGGTACACCGAGGAAAGTATCTGCCGAACGCTGATATAATTGAAGTGACAAACGACCATCTGCCACATAAAATTGGAATATCGTATGACAAGGAGGCAATGCCATCTCATTAACTTCCGCCACATTCCATGCCGATACTATCATTCTACGAGAATCCGGATTGTGTTTGAGTTGATCTACCACTTGACTGATTTGGTCTATCACTCCACCATTATAATCGGGCCATGAGCGCCACTGATGTCCATAAACAGGTCCGAGTTCACCGTTTTCGTCAGCCCACTCGTTCCAAATGCGCACACCATTATCTTGTAGATATTTCACATTGGTATCCCCTTTAAGAAACCAAAGCAGTTCGTAGATGATACTCTTCAGATGTAGTTTTTTTGTTGTCAGCAGTGGGAATCCATCCTCCAGATTATAGCGCGATTGTGTTCCAAAGATGCTGATAGTACCCGTTCCTGTGCGGTCTCCTTTTTGGGTTCCTTCGCGCAGTATGCGGTCAAGTATGTCTAAGTATTGTTTCATATTCGTTAGGTATGTAGGTTGTTCTTATTTTCCATTCTTTAGGATATAGATTGTTGGCACGATTACCTATATTTTTGGCGAGTCCGAGCAGATGTCCCTCAAAGCAGATACCAACCATACCGCGTGGTACATCTGCACCGAGGGTAATGGCCTCGTGGCGCAGATAAGCCATAGCCTGTTGATAGTTCACCTCCACCTTTACCATATCAGGTTGTGCTTTGGGGCAATAGATGATATTGAGATTCTGTTGCGACTTGCGCAAAGACTTCAACGAGTGTCCTTGTTGCCATGCCCCGCCCTTACGCAACACACAAAGGAACAGTCCTTCGCCTTTGCTGATTCCGGGAATAAAGCGATATACAGGCTGTGAGAATCCATCAAGTAGCGAACCGGTGATATTCCATGCAGCATCCACCTTTACGGGTAGCACCTCAGCTCCCAGTTCATCCATCATCCATTGTATATTCTCCTCATCTTCATGAGTATTAAATGTACAGGTACTATATATAAACAGTCCACCATCTGCCAGACAACTCCAAGCATCTGCAACTATTTCACGTTGCAAACGGGCACACTTCTCAACATTCTGCATACTCCATTCGCGTATGGTGGCCTCATCCTTACGAAACATGCCTTCGCCAGAACAGGGCACATCACACAATACCACATCTGCTATCATCTTCGCCCGACGGTAGTCGCGTGGAAAATTGTTGGTCACGAAATGGTCAGCATATCCCCATTTCTCCACATTCTCAGCTAAGATATTGGCGCGATTGCGCATCGGTTCATTGGAAAACATCACACTGCCTGCAGCCAATGCAGTACGTGCCAACAACGACTTTCCACCAGGAGCAGCACAGAAATCTATCATCACTACGGGTGCGTCAGACACCCATTGCTGCATGACAGTATCGAGAAACATCGATCCTGCCTCCTGCACATAGTAGCACCCTGCATGCAGCAAAGGATCGTAAGTAAAGTTGGGGCGTTGTGGCAAATAATAGGCATTGCGACACCACGGCACCCGTTCACCATCTGCGGTAAGTTCTTTTGCCTTTTCCGGATTCAGTCTGATACTCACAGGAGCATCCGTTTCAAAAGCCTTAAGATAGCAATCGAAGCGTTCTTCGCCCATCGTACGACGGGCCATATCGGTAAAATCTATGGGTAACTGTGTCATTTGCTTGCAAAATTAAAAAAAATATTGCACCTTTGCAACTTATTGCGTAGCTATCACGTCAAACAATCGAAAATAAAACAAAAACAATAGAAAATAAACAAAAACAAAAGGAATACAGCTATGAGAAAGTTACTATTCACCCTGGCATTTATCGCCACACTCACCACATCAGTGCCAACTATGGCGCAGAAGCATCGCCACACGCCCCGTACGCAAGAGTTGATAGATACCACATCTTCCGCTGCAACAGCTATTGAAGCCTACTCCGACACTACGGCAACAGCGACAGATACCATCACCAGTTACAACAACAATAGTAGCAATGCCCCCTTTGCCAGTTTCGACTACGATGGAGGCGATGAAGGATTCGGTGCAAAATTTGTCATTACCGTCTGTTTCATACTCTTTGTCTTAGCCCCCATATCAATCATCGGCCTCATCTTCTATTTCATCCGTCAAAGCCGAAAAGACAAAATACGCTTGGCAGAACTGGCTGCGCAAAACGGACAACCCATTCCCACCGACCTGTTGCGTTCTGCCAAAAACAGCAATGCCAACTATGCTCCCGGTGTACGCCAATGCTGTCTGGGCATCGGACTGGCCATATTCCTCGGCATCATCATGGACGAATTAGGATTCGGCATCGGTGCCCTCGTATTCTTCATCGGACTCGGCAAGATTATCAGTGTGTATCTCACCAAAGACAAATCGTTGCCCAATGCGCCCGAAACAAACGCCAGTGCACTTGACCCTGCACGCGATAACAATCATGCGCAGCACTAAGATCTATAGGATTAGGCATACGAAACAATACATCCAAGTAGAGAAACCATATATCCAAGTGGAACAAGAAAGCAGATAAAGCAATGCAGTCACTCACCGATTTTGCACTCGTCACACAGGTCACTATGATGGGCAACCGCCGGGCATTCGACCAGCTCGTGGTGCGCTATCAGTCACCTGTGCGGCGATTCTTCCTCCATCAGACGCTTGGCGACGAACCGTTGAGCGATGATTTGGCACAAGACACCTTTATCAAGGCGTGGCGCAACATCGGTTCGTTTCGCGCCATGTCGTCCTTTCAAACTTGGCTGATGCGCATTGCTTATAATGTATTCTACGATTATGTGCGCAGCAGAAAAACCACTTCCGACATTGACAACGTGGCAGAGCCAATGACCAACGGCAACAGCAATCCATCGCTACAGATGGATCTCTATCATGCCCTATCACTGCTCAAGCCCGACGAACGCACCTGCATTACCCTCCAATTGGTCGATGGCTACAAGATAGACCAAATAGCCAAGATCACCGACATGAAGGAGGGAACTGTAAAATCCATCCTCTTCCGAGGAAAAGAAAAACTAACCAAATATCTGAAACAAAATGGCTATGGATAGAAAAGACGAACAACTCTTGCAACAATTTTTCATAGAAGCTTCACAACAGACTATTGCAGACAATGGTTTTAGCGAACGTGTCATGCGCCGGTTGCCCAATCGTGCCAATTGGTTCAATCGTGTGTGGACATTGGGTTGTATCCTTATAGCTATAGCATTGCTTCTCATGAGCGATGCCATCACTATCGCCAAGACCAACATAGAAGTATTCACGCAGTCACTACTGAACGGAGGTCTCATAGAAATGTTGCCCACCATCAGCATGTTGATATTTGGACTCGCCATCGCTGGCGCCTACGAACTGTATGTTTGCGTGAAAGAGAATCTATAATCCTTGAAGCTCTCCTTAAATATCTCGCGCATACGCATACGCATGTGCGCGAGTCATTCATTTTGTTACCACCGACCACCCACTACCACAACCTACTATCTTTCAGTATTTTGTATAATGTTAACAACTTTTCCATCGACCACCGACCGACCACCAAATCCCCCATTACCCCCCCCCACTTCATTCGTATAAATCACTTCCGAATGAGTTGTCCATTGGCATCAAACATGCCATAGGTGGTATTGGTCACACGAAATTCCGTGCGGCGATTCAATTGGTTGCATATCTCCTGTTGTTCAGGAGTAAGTGTCTTAATGAAGTCTTCCGTCAATACAGTATTCTCTTGTAAGAAGGGATAACACACCGCCAAACGGTGCTTAATAGTCTTTGGTTGTTCCTTTCCATAACCCACAGCCGTCAGTCTGTCGGCACTGATTCCGTGTGCTGTCAAATAGTGCGCCACAGCTTCAGCCCGCCTTTGCGACAGTCGTTTGTTATAATCGCCCTTGCCTTTATAGTCGCAATGGGCACTCAGTTCGATAGCCACATGCGGGTTGGTATTCAGCAGCGTTACCAGCGAGTCGAGTGCAGCCATTGACTCTGGTCGCAGTGTGGCACGATCGAAATCATAATGTATATTGTCTATCAGTACAGGAGCAGTGATACTTGCCAACGGAAACTGCAAGACATGTTCTTGCGACTCATCGGTTTCCACCACATGCAGTTCGGTCTGATGATTGAGATATCCTGGACATGATGCCATCAATACATAATCCACTCCAGGACGCACCGTTTGTGTAAACGAGCCGTTGTTCATCACGCTAAGTCGGAGGTTAGTGCCATCGTTTCCCACCATATAGACCACAGCTTGGGGAAGTTCATAACCTTCTCGCTCATAGACCCATCCCCTGACCGTCTGTATGATTTCAGGATTTTCAAAACTGTAGATATGATCCCATCCATGGGCATCACCACGGTTAGAAGAGAAGAATCCACGGTTTTTATTGCCTTCAAAAGTCATTCCAAAATCATCGCCCATGGAATTTAGCGGGTAGCCCGGATGTACTATAGTCCATCCTGATGCTGTCGGATGAGCTATATAGATATCGAGTCCTCCCATTCCCTCATGTCCATCGCTTGAGAAATAGAGGTCGCCATTGGGTCGAAACGTAGGAAACATCTCGTCGCCAGGGGTATTGACAGGTGTTCCAAGATTCTCTACCCCACCCAGTCCAGCTTCGGTCAGTCGCACTCTCCACAAGTCTTTACCGCCCATTCCGCCCGGCATGTCACTCACAAAATAGAGCCATTGTCCATCGGGACTGACTGCCGGATGGGCATAGAGCGACAGTGTATCGCGAGTGATAGGAAGCGGTTGCGGTTTGTTCCATGTGGCATCGCTACGGCGTGAGGTGACAATGGTAGCGAAACGCGGATAGCGCTCATCGCTCTGACAACTGGTGAGATACATGGTTCGTCCGTCTGGCGATAGGCAACAAGCCCCTTCGTCAGCATTGGAATTGAGTTCGGTATCTATCACTTGCGGTCTCTGCCATCGTCCCTGCTCGTCTTTCTGAGCCATGAAGATGTCGGCATTCTTAGTTCCAGTGATGCCACTGATATCATCGCCAGTAGCTTCGTTGCGAGTAGAAGTAAGATAAAGACGATCGTGTTCTGCTCCAGCCAATACCGGCGAATAGTCAGAACGTCGTGAGTTGAACACATCTTCGCGTTTCACTTTATAGCGCGATCCCTCCTTTTTCCATTGCGGAGCCTTACGGGCAGACGCCAGGAGCGTTTGCGCCATACTGTTTTGCGGACACGAATCGAGCATTTCAGTCATCACCTTGGCAGCCTCTTTGTATTGTCCTACTTTGAGCAACTGTTGTCCCAAAGCCATACGTGTGGCAGAATCGCCCTGTTTATAACGCAGTGCATTGCGGTATGCGGTAATGGCTCTTGCGGTATAGTTGATGCGCCGGTAACATTCCGCCTGTCGCAAGGCAATCTGTCCACGTTGCGTGCGCTCTTTGGGCGATGTCTGCGAATAAGCCTTGCGGTACTGTGCAGCAGCATCGAAATAGTCACCTGTGGCATACAGCTGGTCTCCTTGTTTGAGCGCCCGATCGGCACCACATGCCATGAGAAGCATGCAGAGCATCAACAGGGGTAGGTAGCGCGCAGTTGTATTCATCGCTTTGTTTTATGCTTTGAAGGGCAGTCGCCACTGGCAATGCTGATAGTCAGAACATCCGTATGCGGTCTTACCTTTGACGATATGACCTTTTCCACAAAGCGGACACGGATGTCCGATGATGCTATCATCGGGAGTTAGCGCCTGTTGCTTCGCTTTGGCCTTGGTGGTTTTGGCTTTGGCAGCCTTGGGTTTTGATGCTGTTTCAGCCTTTGGCGACTTCACCTTTTTCAGTTCTGCATCTGTCAATACGGTCACACGGCGGTTGGTAATGTCGTGCATCACCTCATTGACAATGTCAGTCACCTGCTGTTTCAGTTCGTCTATAAACTGAGTGGCATCATATTTCTGATGTTCTATATCGCGCAGTTTCTTCTCCCAAATGCCCGTAAGTTCCGGACTTTTCAGCAGTTCTTCGTGTATCAGGTCTATCAGTTCGATACCCGTAGGCGTAGCCACGAGGCGCTTTCTGTCGCGTTTGATATAGTGTCGCTTGAAGAGTGTCTCGATGATACTGGCACGACTCGACGGTCTGCCAATGCCATTCTCCTTCATGGCAGCACGGAGGGTTTCGTCTTCCACAAATTTTCCGGCAGTTTCCATGGCACGCAAGAGCGATGCCTCGTTATACCAGTTGGGTGGTGTAGTCCATTTCTCTGTGAGTGTTGGCTGATGTTCGCCCGTTTCACCTTTGACAAAAGTAGGCAGTGTGCGCTCTTCGTCGTCGTTTTTTTTCTCTTCATCATCCACCACTTCCTTCTTCGTATCCCTTACCACACGCCATCCCGGATCGAGTATTTCCTTTCCCGTAGCCTTGAAGTCGATGTCATCTACCTGTCCGGTGACTGTTGTAGTAGAGAATTTACAGTCGGGCAGGAACACCCCGATGAAGCGTCTGGCTATAAGGTCAAACACCTTTCGTTCTGCGTCAGAGAGGTTTTGTGGCACCACTCCTGTTGGTATGATGGCATGGTGGTCGGTGACTTTGGCACTGTCGAACACCCTTTTCGACTTTTTCAACGTCTTTCCACCAATGGGTTTGATAAAATCAGCATATGGTGCCACACCGGCGAACTGTGTCTGATAGAGTCCGTTGAGCGTAGCAGGACACTTGGGATAGATATCGTCTGACAGATACTGCGTATCTACACGCGGGTAAGTGGTGTATTTCCGCTCGTAGAGTGCCTGTATGAGATTGAGCGTCATCTCGGCAGAGAATCCGAATTTTCTATTGCAATCCACCTGCAACGAAGTGAGGTCGTAGAGTTGGGGTGGCTGTTCGGTACCGTTTTTCTTCTGCACACTGGTCACCGTGAAGGTTTTTCCTTCGATGGTAGAGAATGCCTGTTTGCCCTCTTCCTCATTGGTAAACTTTCCCTTGGTAGCCGTGAAAGTGGTGTCGCGATAGATGGTGGCGAGCACCCAATAGGGTTCTGGTTTGAAGTTTTCTATTTCCTTTTGTCGGTTCACAATGAGTGCCAGCGTCGGAGTCTGTACGCGTCCGATGGAGAGCACCTGTCTGTTTTGACCGTATTTCAAGGTGTAGAGTCTCGTGGCATTCATTCCCAACAGCCAGTCGCCTATAGCTCTCGACAGTCCAGCCATATAGAGAGGCTGATAGTCTGCTTGGTCTTTCAGATTGGCAAATCCCTCTCTGATGGCATCATCGGTCATCGACGATATCCACAATCTGCTGACCGGACAGGTAGCACCGGCCTTCTGCATCACCCATCGCTGTATCAGTTCTCCCTCTTGTCCGGCGTCACCGCAGTTGACGATGCGTTCGGCTTGCTTCATCAGTTTCTCGATAACGGCAAATTGGCGTTTGATACTGTCCTGTTCTATCAGTTTGATACCGAAGCGTGGCGGTATCATGGGCAGTGATGAGAGATTCCATGACTTCCACATGGACGTATAGTCGTTGGGTTCTTTCAACGTACAGAGGTGACCATAAGTCCATGTCACCTGGTATCCGTTGCCTTCTATATATCCGTCATGGGTTGTGTTAGCACCTATGATGCGTGCGATGTCGCGTGCAACACTGGGTTTCTCTGCTATACAGACTATCATGCTGTCGTTGTTGTTTTCTACATTAATAATAATATGGGCGATGGCCTGTTTCGAGCGATACCTGTATCCATGTCGATGGATTGAAGTGGTAGCGAACGGCTGCCCCTATTCTATCGCCGAGTTCATGGTCATAGACGGGCACAGGAATCTTATTGCCCATCAAGGTTTTCTGTCCGTAGAGGAATCCTTCCCAACGTTGTGAGAAACGATAATCGAGCACGGCATTGAATCCTGCCTGACGGAGATTATAGCCTGCCCAATCGGCATTATGGAAGTAGCCACCTACGGCGAGCGACAGTTTCTCGGTCACTGGCAGTGCATACATGCCGCTGACCTGCTGGCTGAAGCCTGCACCTTTCCATCCTTTGCCAAACGAAGTAAAGACGCTTGCACCGAGCATGAGGTTCATGCCCTTATGCAGTTTCCAGTTGTCCATCCCGACATAGCCCACAGGCCAATGACTCACAGCGGGCTGCATCTGTCCGTAAGCGTTGAGTTCAGGCAGATGTAGCGTAGAATCGGGCAATGCTCTTTGGTCCTCTTGCGCCATGATGGGCGGTGTAACAGCCAGCATCAGCAGCATCACCGTCATAGCCATCATGTGCCACATCTGATGTATTGGGCGATTGTATTTTGTTGATTGAATCTTCATCAGGTTTTTGTTTTATCTCTACGAAACACTATTGTTTCAAAGTGCGAAGTTACGATTTCTTATGGAGACTACCAAACATTTCTCTCTTTCTTTATGCTTTTTTCAGAAACGCCCTATCCTGATCTTTCGATATGACATGGGTTCCACTGCAGATAATTGCCAGCCTGTCAGTCTGTCTTTGTCCATAATCGTCCGGCTGTGTTTGCCATTGTCCGCTTGTGGCCATTAAGGTCTGTCTTTGTCCGGCTCTGTCAGCTCTAAAACCGCTATTATCTGTGATTTATTTCGTTTTGCAAACTCTACCCATCAAAACGACTATTTTCTTTATTAAAAAATGCTATTTTTTTCATCTGTGAAATACAAGTTATTCGATTTTTTCATAAATTTACAGCGTAAAAAATATGTTTAACTTAAAACCCTACTATTATGAAAATCGGTATTCCTAAAGAAATCAAGAACAACGAGAGCAGAGTTGGCATGACACCCGCCGGAGTAGCAGAACTTATTCGCCATGGGCACCAAGTGTTTGTACAACACACAGCAGGCATCAACAGCGGGTTCAGTGATGAAAAATATGAAACTGTGGGGGCTAAAATTCTCCCCGACATAGCGTCTGTCTATAACGAGGCAGAGATGATTATCAAGGTGAAAGAACCTATAGAACAGGAATACAAGTTGATTAAACAGGACCAACTCGTTTTCACATACTTTCATTTTGCATGCGACAGACAACTTACCGAGGCTATGATAAAAACCGGAGCGGTCTGTCTGGCTTACGAAACAGTGGAAACTGACGACCATAAACTGCCGTTGCTCATCCCTATGAGCGAAGTGGCTGGTCGTATGGCTACACTCAACGGTGCCTATTATCTGCAAAAAACCAAAGGCGGAAAGGGTAAACTCATCAGTGGTGTGCCCGGTGTTGACCGCGTCAAGGTGCTGATATTAGGTGGTGGAACCGTTGGTGAAGCTGCAGCACGAATGGCTTGCGGACTCGGAGCTGACGTATGGATTACAGATATCTCGCTGCCACGCCTTCGCCAACTCGAAATGGAACTGCCGGTAAATGCGCACACCCTATACTCTACTGCACACAATATCAAGATGATGCTGCCCGACATTGATATCGTTGTTGGCAGCGTATTGGTTCCGGGCGACAAAGCGCCCCACCTCATCACCAGAGAAATGCTGAAGATGATGCAGCCGGGGACCGTACTTGTAGATGTTGCTATTGATCAGGGCGGTTGCTTCGAAACGTCGCATCCCACAACCCACTCCGATCCTGTATATATTGTGGACGATATTGTTCACTATGCCGTTGCCAACATTCCAGGTTCTGTGCCCAATACTTCTACAATGGCGCTTACCAATGCCACACTGAGTTATGCCCTTGCCCTGGCAGACAAAGGATGGCGGAAGGCTTGCAAAGACGACCCTGCACTCTACAAAGGGCTCAATGTGGTTAATGGCAAAGTGACCTACCATGCTGTGGCAGATGTATTCGATTTGCCATACGAGCCTATTACACTTTAAGTCAACGAATAGTTGATGACTGAGCAAATTCAATGTATTTGCTCAGTAAACTCAATGAAATTGCTGATCAAATTCAATGGATTTGCTGAGGAAATTCAATGAATTTGCTGAGAAGATACGATGAAATTGGTCAGCAAAACAATTTGATTTGCCTACAAATAGATATTTCACACCATGCTTACTGGCGTCTGTTTTCACACCTATCACAGTTGTACTGAATGGCTTCAAACGTCATTTGCTCCTTTTCCTATCTACTTGACAACAGTATAGGAGTCAGCTTATAACAAACAAAAGACATGCCGCACGGCTTCTGAAAACCATACGGCATGTCATAACTATGTTTGTGTGTTATCCTAAAAGTTCTTGGGGTATTTCCGGCATAGCACCTTGTTGGGTGCAGACATAAGCACTCACTTCAACAGCACGCTTATGGGCTTCGGGCACACTCATGCCCTTGAGAATACATGCACAGAACGTGCCTGTAAACGAGTCGCCAGCACCAACAGTATCAGCGACCTCCACCTTTGGAGTTTCTTGGAAAGACAGATTGCCAGGAGTAAACACATAACTGCCGTTCACGCCACACGTCAATACCAACATATCGAGATCGTATTTGCCGAGTATCAACCAGCATTTGTTTTCGATATCAAGACCGGGATAACCAAACATGCGACCTATTGTGACAAGTTCTTCATCGTTGATCTTCAAAACATTGCAACGCTTCAAACTCTCACAAATCACCTCTTTCGAATAGAAATTCTGACGGAGATTGATATCAAAAATCTTCAGGCAATCCATTGGAGTATAGTCAAGAAAGCGGTAAATGGTATCGCGACTGACCGTATTGCGCTGTGCCAACGATCCCCAACAAACGGCACCACAACCTATTGCCACCTCACGAATGTCGTGGGTAAAGGGAATATTGTCCCATGCCACATTTTGCTTGATGTCATAAGTGGGGACGCCGTCCTTGTCAAGTTCCACCTGTACCGTACCTGTGGGATAATCTACCACAGGCAATACATGTTTGAGCTGTTTCTCATCCAACAAGCGGAGAGCCTGAGTGCCTAAAACATCGTTGCCAATAGCACTAACGGCTACCGATGGCAAGCCATGCTGACCAGCATGATAAGCAAAGTTGGCAGGAGCACCGCCCAATTGTGATCCGGTAGGAAGCACATCGAAAAGGATTTCACCCAATCCTACACAGTATTTTTTCTTCAAAGTAGTATTCATAATTTATGTTCTATTGTTTAAAGTTCTACAAAGCTATTACATTTCCACCTTATTGATATAAGAGAACAGATAGATAACACCCACTGCCATGACAGCAACGGCACCCACCTGACCTACGGCATCGCTGGCAAAACCCATGATGAGTGGGAATACAGTACCGCCGAAAAGGCCCATAATCATCAAACCGCTCACTTCGTTTTTCTTCTCTGGAACTGACAAAAGGGCCTGGGAGAATACGATGGAGAAGACATTGGAGTTGCCATAACCTACCAAAGCGATAGCGATATAAAGGATGATTTTGCTCTCGCCGACGAACAAGCCTATCATGCTCAGCGCCATCATCACGATGCTAATGGCGAAAAACAAACGTGGTTTCAATATGCGAAGGAAGAATGAACCGGTGAAACAACCAATGGTGCGGAAAATGAAATAAAGGCTGGTGGCAATGGCTGCTTCATTCAATGTCCATTGCAGACGCTCTATCAGAATCTTTGGTGCGGTGGTATTGGTGCCCACATCGATGCCCACATGACACATGATGGCGATGAACGACAGCAGAACAATGGGTTTGCCCAACAATCGAAAACATTCACCAAAACCAGAAACTCCACCATCCATCTCTTCTTCCTCAATAGGTGTTCCTGCCAAAAATACCGTGGCAGCAATGCCGATGACGAGATAAATGGGGAAGAGCACACGCCAACCTAAACCGAATGTGGGGATGGTGGCAATGGCACCCCACATGGCAATGTATGGGGCAAGGAATGACGCAATGGCTTTGACAAACTGGCCAAAAGTCAGAGTGGATGCCAGATGTTTGCCGGTGGCAACCACCGAAACCAATGGGTTGAGCGATGTTTGCATCAGTGCATTACCAATGCCCAACAGCGAAAACGATACCAACATCAGTTCGAACGATTCGCCAAGGATAGGCAACAGTAGCGACACAGCAGTCACGATGAGCGACAACAGCACAGTGCGCTTGCGTCCAATCTTATTCATCAACATGCCTGTAGGCACGGAGAATATCAGAAACCAGAAGAATACCAGCGAAGGAAACAGGTTAGCAGTAGCATCATTGAGGTCGAGATCTTCTTTCACATAGTTAGAAGCAATGCCTACCAGATCTACAAATCCCATGGCGAAGAAACAGAGCATCACCGGGATAAGGGTCAACTTAGATGATTTATTCATTGTTTATTTTTCTATAGCAATGGTCTGCCAGTTAGGGAAGACCATTGCTTTTTGATGTTTATAGTGCTACAATCATTATAATGCAATCTTGTGGAGCTTTACATTCTTGTATTCTGCCTTACCGCCTTTGCTATAGAGTTTCACATTCTCGTATGGTTCAACAGGGAACACAAGGTTGGTCATGGCAATGCGACCGCCATCTACAAAAAGTTCGATAGATGACTTATCTACGAAGATATCAACATGATAAGTGGTCTTGCCATCCTCGCATAGCGTCAGTGGTGCCCATGTGGCAAGGGAGAAATCGTTCTTATAGTTGATAGAATTGGTGATGCGGGCTGGTTGTTTGCCTTCTGCAACAAGTTGCTTGTCCCATGCTAATTCGATATCATGGGGACTTGCCTGCTTGCCAAAGTCGGTCAAGCCACTCTCGGTTCGATCCATCACTACCTTGCCCTGCTTCATATCGAAATAGATCAGGGTACGCTCACGTTTGTTATTTGAGATCTCAATACCTGCAATACCGTTGGCATCAGGAGTAACATCAGCCTCAATCTCGAAGGCGCCTTCCATATTGGCAACAGCACTCTTCAATTCTTTGGCATCTGCCACAGTAGCATCAGCGATATCCTTAGTATCCTTTCTCAAGGCATAAACCTCAGGGGCAACATCTTCTGAAACATAGTATTTGCCGTTCTTCTCATAGAGTTTCAACTCTCTTGGCAAACCGTTGGCACCACGATTCTGCTTGAACAGAGTGAGATTGGCATACTGCCAGTTGCTCATCCAGGTCATCGCCAATACTCTATCACCCGTGTTTGAGAAGGTAACAGTTGCATAATGATCCTTACCCCAATCGAGCCATTTTACATCGTTAGCATCGGGACAAATAAAGTTTTTACCATCGAAATCGCCAACAAAATACTCAGTAGCACTACCGCCAAACCAGCAACCGGGGTTGATATTCATAATCATCACCCATTTCTTGTTCTTCTTATCGCCATTGACAGGCAACTGGAAGAAGTCGGGACACTCATACTGACAAGGTTGCTGACCCATACTTTTGCCGAAGGCACTGACATAATCCCACTTCTTGAGATTCTTTGATTTATAGAAACGCGTCTCTTTATCGGCAGAAACGATCATGTACCAACACTTTCCTTTCTCATACCAGAACACTTTCGGATCACGGAAATCCTTCAAGCCATCGAATGGTGTCAACACAGGATTGCCTTCATACTTGGTGAAAGTACGACCGTTGTCGGTGCTGTATGCCATGCACTGAATCTGACCGTTTTTATCACTTGCTGAAGTATAAAGCGCTATGATGGCATCCTTGCCATAGCCTGCGGTATTGCGCTTGTCAACGACAGAACTTCCTGAGAAAATATGGCCCATATTGTCGCGGGCGATAGCTGGGGCGAGATGTTTCCAATGTACGAGATCTTTGCTGACTGCGTGTCCCCAGTGCATATTGCCCCACTTGCTTCCATAGGGGTTATACTGGAAGTAGAGATGATACTCACCGTCTTTATAGACCATGCCGTTGGGGTCGTTCATCCAGCCATAGAGCGGAGTGAAATGATAAGAAGGACGATAGTAATCGGTGTTGGTGGTATCGAATGTATCGTTGAGTTTCATCAGATTGACAGCCAAAGCATCTTTCTTCAAACCAAGAATCTTAACCGTAGCAGTTTTTCCCTTACCCAAGGCGAATGGCACGTAATAGTCAGCACCGTTCTGTGCCAGTCGCACATCCATCCAAGTATCATCCTTGCTACCTGTATCGAGTAACACTTGTGCTTCATCCTTTTCTTCCTGGACGGGGAGCAGCAGATACTTAGTGGGGTTTTCAATCTTGATGACAGTGGTGTCACCTTTATGTTCGATACTCATTTTCTGTGCGAAAGCAGAAGAAGCAGATGCCATCAGTAGCAGGCAAGATGCTTTGATGAAATTGTTTGTTCTCATTGTGTTAGTATTTTAGGATTGTACTATATAAACGTTGGATTTCTGTTTTTCTTGTGTTATCAACAGTTCTGTATATGTAACATCCCGAATCAGTCACCCGTATGAAAGGTGTATTATATATGAATATTCTTTTTTTTGTGTTTATGCATTACAACCATATCCTGTTTAACGTAATTGATATCAATATCTGTGTTATCCTGAATCTGTGTTATCCTAATTAGGGCCTGACAACTAATGGGGTGATACTATACAGAGGCTGTCGATAATGTTATAAAGATTGAAGCGATTAGAATTTCAGCGATGCTGAGAATTCTACAGTAAATGGACGGAGATAACTACCTGTCATGATTTGATTCTTAATACCCTTGGCTTCATCCTTGGTAATAAGTTCGGCACCGGCAATACTGCCTTTAGCACCAGTCTGATTGAGGAAGTTTACTACTGTACAGCCAAATGCGAGGCGCTTGGTGGCCTGCCAGTTGATACCGCCAAAGGTTTCCCAGTGACCGTTGAAGTAATATGCCTCATTGATATTGGCATAGGTCTTGCTGAAGTAACGGAAACTGGTCCAAAGCTTGATATTCTTGGTTATCATATAGCTAGGATCCAATTCTATAAGTACCTGAGGAATCTCAGCAACAATATTGCCTGTGGCATTGATTGTACCAATATAGCCATCGTTGAAAGTTACAGAGGTTTCAAACTTCTTGTAGGTAGGTTTCTGATAAGTGAAGAGGAAGTGGAAATCAAATCCTTTGAAAGGATGAGCCACTGCATCAGTTGTCCAGCCCCAAGTCTGGATATCGTATGCCAAAGGTGCTGCCTTGATTTCACTGCCATGTTGCAAATTGAGCGTTGAGTTATTGTTCGTCTTTGAAATGTATGAGAACAACGAGGTCAGACTCAACCATGAATTGTTATAATAGATTCCTGCACGTCCCAGTGGCACTGAGATCTTATCGGTATTAGGCAATGTTGCTGGTGCGAATGCCTCAAACTTAGGATGCTGCACGATATAAGTAAAATCGCCAGTGAATCCAAACTTATTGGTCAACTTATAAGTTGCTGCCAGCGAGAAATCGTAGTTCACCCAGTTGTAGTTCAAATCTACAGGAGCTATCTTGGTTCCATCAGCGGCTGTAGCACCGAGATGATAGTCAGCAAAACGACCGACAAACTCACCCTGAGCATTCTTCACTGCTGCATTCTCACCCTTCAGTTTCTGCCATTCCAAGCGAGCACCATAGTAGAGATTCAATTTCTTGGTCACATCCCAATCGTGGGTAAAATAGAGTGCCAATTTATTTTCACTTCCCTTATAATATTCTGAAGCGTTCTTGTTGAAGTCATAGAAATAACTGTTGCGCTGGTTGGCATCCCATACACGAACGGCATAACTGCCATCTGCTGGCACGCTCTGATCGTACATGGTTGTGTTTGAGCAATAGTCGATATGATAAAACCACTCGTTGATGCCCAATCGAAGGGTTGAATTGCGGAACTTCTTAGAAAGTTCAGAAGTAAAGAGAGCCTCGTCGATGGTTCCGGCATTGAGACATGACATGCGGGTCTGGACATACTGTCCGTCGTAGGCCTGAGTCTTGTCGTCAATATCGCGATACATATATTGATATCTGCCTTGGTTGTCATCGCTCTTCAAGTCGATAATAGCCATAGGAGTCTGAAACACCATGGCACCACGAGAGTGGTCATATTTCAAAGTAGCCTTCCAATTCAAGCCATTGTCAAACCGATAAGTGTTCATCAGTGTCACCTCACTGGCTTTATTCAAGCAAGCATCGTAGAGTGTGGTCTGTTCCAACTCTCCTGTACGCATATTGCGATAGGTCATATTGTTATCTGTGGGAAGATAAGAAGTAGTACCGAGTTTGAATTTGCCATACTCTTTCACGCTGCCATCACCCACATAGACAAAGGGAGCACTCTGAGTGGCATAGTTATATACATTATGGCTGTTGGCATATTTGTACATAGCGGTAAATTCACCACGGTTGCCGTTATAGCGTTTAGTAAGGAGTGCCTTATAGATTTGAGTGCGGTCTTGATAAGGAGTGGATTTGATTTTGAAGGTTCCCGGATCGAAATCCTGATACATATTCATACTATAGTACCAGTCTTTACCCAAGTCGCCATTCATATTCAAAGAGAATTCTTGCAGTCCGAAATGGTTGCTCTTATAGTTCAACGTACCATTGAATCCCTTTTGTCCCTTCTGGGTAAATGAATTGACTGCATAACCGATATTACCGGTGGTGATGGCTGTTTCGGCTATTTTGAGCAATCCTTGGTGACTCAAACTGGCATCACCGCGCCAAATAGTGTTAACTGAATGGGGATTGGTGGCATAGGTGACAGGCAAACCGTTCTCCAACACATTGACATCGGCAGAGGGAAGTCCGATTTGAATCTCACGTGGACCATTAGCACTGGCAGCATTGAGCATTACATTGCGGTTGCCTTCCTCTTTGGCATTGGCATTGTCGTCTTGCGCAAAAACTGCCGCTACATTTAATAATGAAATTGTAAGCACTGTGACGGTTGCAAATTTACCATTGAATAAGGTGTTCATAATCGTTACGTTTTTTATTGTTAGCATTGTTGTTTGATTTCTGCTGCAAATTTACGATACGAATAGAACACCGTACATAAAAATCATTTCATCGGATACAAAAAATCGTTCATGGTAACATTTTTATTAGTCCATGAACGATTTTTATCATTAAATACCAACTTTAATGCATGGTTTTCATATAGTTACAACCAACCCTACCCTACTTCACCAGGTAACATACCATATTCATCTTTGAAACATTTGGTGAAATAAGACGGTGCTGAGAAACCTACTTCATAGGCAACTTCTGCTATACTCATGCTACGACTCTCCAAGAGGCGCTTGGCCTTATAGAGCCTTGCCTTGCGCATCAGGTCAACAACCGAAGAACCTGTCATGGCCTTCACCTTGCGATAAAGTTGTACACGGCTCAAACCGATTTCCCTACCAATATCTTCAACACCAAACTCACTGCGCGAGAGATTTGACTGAATAATATGGTGCAACTGTTTCATAAACTGTTTATCGCGATCATCCATGGACGATTGGTCTATCGTCTGTTCATCGGCCTGCGTAATATCCTTGAACAGCGACTTCAACAATCGGCGTTGCTTCAACAGATTGTTGATACGAGCAAGAAGCACCTTACTATGGAATGGCTTGGTGATATAGGAGTCTGCCCCATGCTCATAACCCTCTGCTCGCTGTTCTTCCAGATTCTTTGCTGTCAGCATGATGACGGGAATATGCGATGTAGCAGTATTGGTCTTCAAACGTTCGGTAAATTCGAGACCGTCCATAACGGGCATCATCACATCGCATACTACTAAATCGGGTACTTCCTTTATTGCCACATCAAGACCTTCCTTGCCATCAGCTGCTTCCAATACAAAGTAATCGTCCTGCAACAAAGTACGTTCATACTGACGGATGTCATTATTGTCGTCTATAATTAATAATGTGGGACGGTCGGTATCGGGATTTACCAATTGCTGAACCTTGCCCTGCAGTTTGTCTCCGTCATCAATATACTGCATGCTACTCTCATCAACAGCTATGTTACCTTCTGACTCTTCTGGTTCCACTTCACCTTCTTGGGTAAGAGGCAGAACCACAATAAAGTCGGCACCCTTGCCACTTTCACTCTCCACCCATACTTCACCATGATGCAATTCCACAAAGGATTTGACCAATGCCAATCCTATGCCTGTACCGCTGGCGGCACCCTGGGCTTGGAAGAAACGTTCAAATACCTGCGTTACCTCTTCACGTGCAATGCCCTTTCCTGTATCTTTCACATCGATGCGCAATGCATCAGGAGTTTCTGCATCACAAAGCGAAACAAATATGTTGCCACCAGACGGGGTATATTTCAAGGCATTACTCAGGAGATTGAATACTATACGTGCCACTTTCTCTTTATCGGCAATGATGGTCGGTGAAGCTTTAAAGCCTTCGGTGTTGAAGTGGAGTTGGATATTCTTGCGCTCTGCCGTCAGTCGGAAGTCATCAACCCATAAGGTCATAGCCTCTACAATATTGAAACGATTGAGCGTCAATGTCATTTTTCCATTTTGTATCTTTCGGAAATCGAGAATAGAACCTACGAGTTGCTGTAATGCCAATGCGTTGCGCTTCACCATACCAAGTAGTTCCCTACTACGTCCCTTGATATTGTGATCATCAAGCAACATTTCCACCGGATCAGCTATCAAAGTCAATGGTGTACGGAGTTCATGACTGATATTGGTAAAGAATACCAAGCGCGAATGGGTCAACTCCATCACCTCATCGTTGAGTCGTTTCAGTTCATCGTTCTTATCTTCCAATTCCCCATTCATGCGCTTCAATTCATCATTGGCATTGGCAAGTTTCTCATTGAGTCGAGTCTTGACAATATAACTTCTGAATATCAACGTAGAAGCAATAATACATACCAGTAGGAAAAGTCCCAAGCTCATCAACAGAACCTTTTGGGCATTATAATCCGATAGATATTTATCTACTTGATGGTGGAGCGTTCTTAGTTTGTGCGTTTGCCGTTCGGCATCTCTTGCCTCCATAAGGGTGAGTTCGGCATTTGCTTTAGTAATGATGGAAGAGCTTAGGTAATTATCACGCTGATAAGGTTGATGGTTTAGTATCGTCAAAGCCAATGCAATGACCTCATCGCCTTTGGTGGGATAGAGATAGGATGCTTCAAACACACCATCGCGCACCAATTCCAAGCCTCCGCCTTCGGTAGCCATGCCATCCACACCAGTATATTTATAATTGCGGTTAACGCCCATTTGTCTGGCTGCCACATAGGCCCCCCATGCCAATCGGTCGTTATGAGCAAACACATAATCGAAATTCTGTGTCTGTTGGAGAATACGTTTCATGGCCTTTATACCACTTTCTTCCTTCCAATCACCACCTTCTGAGGCTACAAGATGAATATCAGGATAGTGTTTGACAGCATCCATAAAACCACGATGACGCTCTATGGCAGGTGAAGAACCCTCCGATCCTCGGATTTCCACGATGCGCCCCTTGCCATGAAGCTGTTGTGCGATGAAAGTACCCATCGACTTGCCAATAACATAATTGTCACACCCGATGAATGCGGTATATTTGTCGGAATTGGTTTTGCGGTCATATAGAATAACAGGAATACCTCTGTCATAGGCACGTTCTACAGCCTTTGATATGGCACTCAACTGATTTGGTGAAACAATCAACAAATCCACGCCTTCATCAACAAACTGGTTGATTTGCTTATTCTGCAATACATTGTCATCGTTGGATGAAGCAAGTTTCACCATAATGGAATCATTGAGATACTCTCCCGTTTTCAATTCTTCGTTGAGTTTGTCGCGCCAAACATCTTCTGAACATTGAGATACAGCTATTACAAACTTTTTATCAGGTTTTCCACAACCCACAACTATAGCGACAAGCAGTAAGAGTGCCAGTCTGAATGTACGGGCAACAGGATACATCAGAAATTTATAAGCTGGTATAAGTTTCATATAATGAATATCTATAGAGAGGTCTAACCGCTTGCAAATATACACTATTCTCGTGTTATTGCCAAAAAAAAAGCATACATTTTAATCTATAAAAATCAAAACACGTCATATCTTTACGTCACAATACCCTATTCATATACGCATATAAAGAAAGCAACAAAGCAGGAAAACAATGCAATAATAGCTTGCAGACAGCTTGGCGTATGATTTATTATATATATAATGTACGCGCACGTGCGAACTGTAAATCAACATGTTTATATATTTCCAAACAGTATCAGCCCGATTGGGTTACAACCAAATAATCGATTCTGATTAAATAGCCGGAGCCCCATCATTGATATAATGACAGGGCTTCGACAGGATGGCTATTCAGAGGATTAACTCCATATGGGTGTTGCCGGTTGATTACAGCAAGGCCGATGTACGAACACGACTCAAGGTCTCTGGAGTCATCTGCAAATAACTCGCGATATAGACCAATGGAGCGCGTAGTACCAATTGCGGACTTTCCTTCACCAACTTGGCATAACGGTCCTGTGCAGTCTCGAAGCGCAGCATATCTGCATGCTTCTGAGAGATGATGAGCGACTCTTCCAATATCTTACGATAGAGCATCTGAATATTGACATTCTTAATAGCCTCTTGCTCAAGCGCAGCCTTTGGCAATGCATAGATGATAGTGGGTTCAAGAGCAACAATCTGCTGTTTCGACGGTTCCTCATGAAACAAACTTTCGATAGCCATACAGATTGTGTTTTCTGTTGCCATATATTCGGTCAACTCTTTACCATTTTTATGATAGAACTGTCGCACCAGTCCCTTGACAATCCAGAAGATATTTTTGCATACCTCCCCTTCGCGCAGAATGTATTCACCCTTCTGAAATTTCATTGGAACCAATATACCTTCCAGCATATCGAGTTCGTCATGTGTCATCGTACTGTATCGACGTGCCAGTTCACGAGCCACATCACGTGGCGTCAGTCCAATATTAGTCATCGTTTTTGGCTTTTATTATATGAGTTAAGATTTTTATTTGTTCGTTAGTTAGTCTAACTTCAGCACAGCAAGGAAAGCTTTCTGTGGCACTTCCACATTGCCAATTTGTTTCATGCGTTTCTTTCCTTTCTTCTGTTTTTCAAGCAGTTTGCGTTTTCGGCTCACGTCGCCTCCGTAACATTTAGCTGTCACATCCTTGCGCACACACTTAATGGTTTCGCGGGCAACAATCTTGGCTCCGATGGCTGCCTGAATGGCAATATCAAACTGTTGACGAGGAATAAGTTCCTTAAGTTTCTCACACATACGTCGTCCAAAGGATACGGCATTATCCTGATGGGTCAGCGTTGAGAGTGCATCGACTGGTTCACCATTGAGCAAGATGTCAAGTTTCGCCAGTTTGGAAGGTCGGAAACAATCTACATGATAGTCGAATGAGGCATAACCCTTAGAGATAGACTTGAGTTTGTCGTAGAAGTCGATAACGATTTCTCCCAATGGCAACATGAAATGCAGTTCCACACGATTACCACTGACATACTGCTGGTCTATCAGTTCACCACGTTTATCGAGACAAAGCGTCATGATAGGGCCGATATAGTCGGCAGCAGTGATGATTGAAGCACGGATATAGGGTTCTTCGATATGGTCGATGAGCGTAGGTTCAGGCAATCCCGATGGGTTGTGCACCTCTTTCACTCCCCCCTGCTTATCGTAGCACATATAGGTTACGTTGGGCACTGTGGTGATAACATCCATATTGAACTCGCGGTCGAGACGCTCCTGTACAATCTCCATGTGCAACAAACCGAGGAATCCGCAACGGAATCCAAAGCCAAGGGCAATGGAGGTCTCAGGCATAAAGGTAAGTGAGGCATCGTTCAACTGCAGTTTCTCAAGAGAGGCACGCAAGTTCTCATAGTCAGTTGGATCAATGGGATAGACACCCGCAAACACCATGGGTTTCACTTCCTGGAATCCGGCAATAGCCTTTTCGCAAGGACGTGCCACATGAGTAATGGTATCGCCGACCTTCACCTCTTTAGAGTCTTTAATGCCACTGATGATATAGCCCACATCACCGGTACGCAATTCGTTGCGTGGTATCATGTCCATTTTGAGCACACCTACCTCATCGGCTTCATATTCCATACCAGTATTAAAGAATTTCACTTTATCACCTTGACGGATAACACCGTTTTCAATCTTGAAATAGGCAATAATGCCACGGAAGGAATTAAACACCGAATCGAAGATCAAAGCCTGTAATGGTGCATCGGCATCGCCTTGCGGATGGGGAATACGTTCCACTACAGCGTCGAGAATCTGCTGTACTCCTTCACCTGTTTTTCCGCTTGCACGGATAATATCTTCTGGGTCACAACCAATGAGATCAACAATTTCGTCTTCCACCTCATCGGGCATAGCCGAAGGCATATCTATTTTATTGATGACGGGAATAATCTCCAAATTATGGTCAATAGCCATATAGAGGTTTGAAATGGTCTGTGCCTGCACACCCTGTGTGGCATCTACCACAAGTAGAGCGCCCTCGCACGCGGCAATAGATCGCGATACCTCATAAGAGAAATCGACGTGTCCTGGAGTATCAATCAAATTGAGCACATATTGCTCTCCGCCATGCGAATATTCCATTTGGATTGCATGGCTCTTGATCGTTATACCACGCTCTCGCTCCAAATCCATATCATCAAGCATCTGACCACCAGTAATCTGAATGGTCTTTGTATATTCAAGCATTCTGTCAGCCAGTGTTGACTTGCCATGATCAATATGGGCAATAATGCAGAAGTTTCTTATATGTTTCATTGTTTCGTTTACGTACAATTTTGTGCAAAGTTACGAAAAAAAAATGAATAACACCCGAACATTATACATTTTTATAGAGAATATTCTATGTTTCTTTACTATGTTCTTATTATTTCCGCCACACACAAACTGTTAATATATCATAATTCTTCGCATCATCATAGTACTTTGTATTGCAAGGTACTAATATTTTGCCTAACTTTGCATTCGAAATCATATAAACGCAATATAGTATGAACATAGAGAATGCGAAATCACAGATGCGAAAAGGTATGTTGGAGTACTGCGTGCTGCTACTTCTGAAGCGCCGTCCATCGTACGCCAGCGATATTATTCAGCAACTGAAACAGGCAGAATTGCTTGTGGTGGAAGGGACACTCTACCCTTTGCTGACTCGTTTGAAGAATGATGGACTCCTGCAATATCAATGGCAGGAATCAACCCAGGGACCTCCACGCAAATACTATGCTCTCAGTCCTGAGGGTGAAAAATTTCTCGAAGGCCTCGATCTCGCTTGGGCAGAACTCTCAGGCACTATCAATTATCTTAAAAACAATCACCCCAATCTTTTAGAAGCAAAATGAAAAAGAACATTACCATCAATCTTTGTGGGCGTCTCTTTCAGATAGATGAAGATGCCTACGAGCTGTTACAACACTACATAGAGTCGTTACGCCATTCTTTCGGTAAGTCGGAAGGTGGCGACGAGATTGTCGATGACATCGAAGCACGTATTGCAGAATTGTTTACTGAACTTCGCGAACAGGGCAACGAGGCTATCACTATCGACCACGTGAAAGCCATCATCAGCCGTATTGGCGAACCAGAACAGCTGACAGAGAACGAAGAAAGCGACAAAAGCGATAAAGCACACAAGTTTGATTCTTTCAACTCAGCTGCACAAGGTGTGTATGACAATGTACGCAAAAGAACTTCCGGAAAGAAGCTATTCCGCAACCCCAACGATAAAATGGTTGCTGGCGTCCTCTCTGGATTGGCTAAATATACCGACACCGGCCCTGTCATCTGGCGGCTGCTGACGGTCTTATTCTCGGCTTTTTATGGCGTTGGTATTATTATTTACATCGTTATGGCCATCATATTGCCTGAAGCAAGAACGCCTGAACAATTATTGCAGATGGAAGGAAAGGCTGTCACACCACAACATTTGGCAGACATTGTGGTAGATAAAGATCAGAGTACTAACCATCAGCCGAATCTGTTTCGCAGTCTTTTCGCCATTATTTTAAAGATTCTGTTCGGATTCTTCGTGGGCATCGCCTCCATCGTAGCCATCATTCTGTTCTGCGGTTTTCTGTTTGCTTTAGTTGTCTTGGTATCGGCCCTGACATTCCCCGTCAACAGTTATATGCCATTCAATTTGCAAGCCATGGGACTGGCAGAACTGTATGAGACTAATCCGATGATACTCATCATTTTCGTATTCTCTCTGTTTATGATGTTGCTCATACCCATATATGCTATCGTCCACATGCTTCTCTCGCTATCGAAAAAGGTTCAGCCAATGGGCATAGCACAGCGCATCGCATGGATTTTGCTATGGATTGTTGCCCTCTGCAGTATAATACCCTGTAGCATTTCGATGGCGAAATTCCGCCATGAACAACGAACCAAAGAGTATTTCCATACCCATATCTATCAAGACGTACTGATGGATGATAACGATATGGACTTTATGCGCCATGGCGAATGGAATCTGATTAAGGCAGAAGACTGTGCCCACTATACTGCACATGGTGAGTATTTCGACGGTAATAAAAGTGTGAGATACCTTGACACCTATAATGATGAGTGTCGCGCAATATACCAAGTGGAACGCAAACAGGCAGTAGAGCCCGGCATCTACCGCCTCGACTGTATTGCTCGCGCCGAGGGCCCCGGTTCGTTTGTCTATGCCATTGGCGACAGTAAGATGCTGGCAACCATTCCCGCTTATGGCAACAGAGGGGGTGAACTGGCTGCACAAATAAAGAAAGAGATGAGCCACATGCTGGCAAGCGACTCTCTCAATGACGTGGGCATCGACGAAAGCACTAAAGAAGTTGATATTAAGGGCATGAAGTTTGTCTTGACAGATTTACATCAAGATAACAAAAAGAAGCTGAAACGTATCTGCAAAGGCTATGGTTGGTCTATCGTCAGCATAGACAACATCGTGGTAACTGGCGACTCTATTACCTATGGAGTATCTACCGACGAGGGTTTTACGGGCCACCCCTATCGTGCTAAGTGGTTCTCTGCCACCGACTTCAAACTGACACGCACAGGCGATCTGTCTCATATAAAAAATGACAAGACACGCCATCCCCGTATAAAGAGGAACAAAAGGCGATAACCGTCTCTATTGGGATGCAGCCCTCACGAAGTCGATTCATAAAGGCCAATGGGTGATAAAACTTCGTGGCTACGACCTTCTCGGACAAGTGAGCAACCTCCGCTACGCAATAAATGCGCAGGGGCGCACCGAGACGTGGACCAACTCCATGCGCCGTTATGCGCTTCTGACCATCAGCTACCGGTTCTCTCAGAAGCCCAAGAAGAAATAGTCTGTTGTCTCTATACCAATATTTCCGATATGCGGAAAGACAGGATAACAGAATACTTGTTTATCCATAACCAGAAGGACCGGATTCCCATAAATGGAATCCAGTCCTATTTATTGTTATCTGCGCATAGGATGATTCTATCAATAGGAATGTGGCTATAGAAGTTTGTGCTATAATACATAGTTGTGCAATATTCTACAACCTATATATGGATAGACATAACGTTTGGGTTGATTTATCAGCACACAGTTATTTTAGTTTTCTGGAAAATTTCGACCACTCGACCACACTTATTGCCATCGCTCATCAACATGAAACTGCTAAGCAAATAATCCTTATCGATGCCTAAGCGGAGGGCATGATGATTATTACGCTTTTATCCAACGCAGGATAATACTTTTATCAAACGTTGGATAACACTTTTATCAAACGTTGGATAACACCTTTATCAAACGTTGGATAATACTTTTATCAAACGTTGGATAATACCTTTATCAAACGTTGGATAATACCTTTGTCAAACGTTGAAAAGACCTTTGTCAAACGTTGGACAATACCTTTGTCAAACATTGAAAAAACCTTTGCCAAACGTTGGACAATACTTATGCCAAACATTTGGCAACAACTGGCAAAACGTTATCTAAGAAATAGCACACTCTTTTATTTCTGAGTAACAATTGTTATTGTTGACGGACATATACAAACATCGCGGATACGCTTACCAATAAGTGTGGTCGAAGTGTGGTCGTAAATTCTGAATTACAGGAATCGACCACGCCTATAAGAGAGTGATTGACAACGAGATGCAGACGCCTGTGGTCGAGTGGTCGAATATTTCATGAAAACTAAATTTCTTGAGCAGTTATCACCCCACCCTTTCGCCTTACAAGCGTTTGGCATATATCTGTCGCCCATCACATAGTGGTCGCGATGCTCATGCTCTCGCTCAAGTCAACTATGATTTATACACCAATCTATCAATCATCAACTCAAATTTATCCACAACCTTTTTGATATTTTGGAAGTGTGAGCGTACAAAACGAATACGATAAATATGGCTCATCGGTCTGCATATAGTCAGGAAGAAAAGCAGCATAATGGGGCGCTTGAGAGTCTTGGCTGTTGCAAATAGTTGCTTTTCAACATCACGCATGGCTTGTTTTGTACCTTCAGGACATGCCACCTGATAAATCAGATGCTTGTCTTTCAACAAAGCTGGGAACACATAAAGCAACATTCCAGTTGGCCGAACCTGTTTCAAATTCATAACATGGTCAATGATAATCTGAAAACTGCGTAGTCGCTTTACAAGATTCGCCACCTTGTCTTGGGTAATAGAAGTGGTTACATGGCGATAATAATAAGTAACCTGGGGCAGTACCACCACGGTAGAAACCTCAGACAAAAGTTGATAAGTCCATGGATTGTCTTCATGGATAATGCCTTCTATGAAATACAGCTGATGAGACAAGACAAACTGGCGGTTGACGAGTTTGTTCCATGCCATGATGGGAATGCGATCAAACAATATTGCCTCCACACATGCTTGTCCACCAGTCAACACATAGGGACGAGAGGTATGATACCACAATGATTTCAGTCCTACGCCCCACAGATTGTTGGCTTGAACCACATCTGCCCCAGGACAAAGATCGAAGCCCGACACCAAAGTTGAAAGACAGTCGGCAGAGAGATAATCGTCGGAATCGACAAAAAGCAGATAATCGCCCGTTGCGGCATCAATACCCGTATTGCGTGCAGCAGACAATCCGCGGTTCACTTCGTGACGAAGTAAACGAAACTGAACAGCTCCCTGATAGTTATCCACAAAGCGCCGAACAATATCCATACTCCCATCGGGCGAACAGTCGTCAACGATGATACACTCGATATTAGCCTTTGCATCTGATTGGGCTACTACCGAAGCCAGACATTCTTCGATATATGCCTCTACTTTATAGACGGGTATGATAATGGATATGGTTAACATGTATTCCTTTATTCGTAGTTTTGGGTTGTAAGTTATTATCGGTCGAAGCACAGGTCTTGATAATATTTATCAGTATAAGCGCTACGACAAGGCAAAGTTAAGAAAAATAAATAAGAAAAGAGAATAATAGCCAAACTTTTTTCAAACACATCCCGAACACATCCCGAACACATCCCGAACACATCCCGAAGGCTGCAAATATTACAAAAGCAGCAGTTTCAGACCAATCAAATCTTCCATCCCGAAAGGTTCAGCAACTTATCATAGTCTCACCCCACTACCATTTCAACCGGTCAATCATCAGTTCCAATGCAAGCATTATGCGCTCCAATATATGATATTTTCTGCGAACGAAATGGAATGAATAGATGTGGTAGAACGGTTTGAAAATAGTCAGCGAGAACAGTAACAATAATGGGCGTCCGTGGCTAATGATATTCTTAAGCAACCGACTACGCAGACGGCGGAAAGCTTGTAACTCTTCCTCAGAGCAACCATGCTGATCTATCATATTTTGTATCTCCAACAATCGGGAGAAGACATTGACCAACAGACATCCCCGAATATTGCGCTCCTGCTTGAGCATGGTTGTCAAAATAACATCCCAGCAATAAATTGTTTTGCCTATTTTTAATTGTCTTGTATGCATGATAGAATTAGCATTAGGGCGATAGTAATAGGTAACTTGTGGCAACACCAATACTTTTTGGGCTACATCCATCAGTTGATAACTCCAAGGATAGTCTTCAAAAATGATACCCTCAACAAAATAAATATGATTATTGATGAGCACATTCCGCCTTATCAGTCGGTTCCATGGGTTGACAGGAAAAATAAGATTTACCAAAGCGCCAAGTCGTTCTTTTTTAGATAACAATACTATAGGCTCTTGTCTCTTGCTATATGCTTTCTTGTCTAAAAACAAACTATTACCCTGTACAACGTCTGCGTCAGGATTTGCCAACAACCCATCAACCAACGTTTTCAGACCATGTTCCATCAAATAGTCGTCGGAATCGATAAAAAACACATAATCGCCCGTTGCCGCTTCTACACCCGTATTGCGCGCAGCAGATATTCCGCGGTTCACTTCGTGACGAAGCATACGAAACTGAACAGCACCCTGATAGTTATCCACAAAGCGCCGAACTATATCCATACTGCCATCCGGCGAACAGTCGTCAACGATGATGCACTCGATATTAGCCTTTGCATCTGATTGGGCTACTACCGAAGCCAGACATTCTTCGATGTAGGCTTCAACATTATAAACGGGTATGATGATGGATAGGTCAAGCATGTGTTTCTAATTTCGTAGTTTTGGGTTGGAAGTCATTATCGGTCGAAGCACAGGTCTTAATAGTATTTATTAGCATAAGCGCTACGACGAGGCAAAGTTAAGAAAAATAAATGAGAAAAGAAAACAATAGTCAACTATTTTCTATAAGCCTCAGTTAAATCTTATGTGATTGTACATGAATATAACGATAGATCTAATCAGCATTATACTGTTTTTAGACCCTAAAAAACAATGGCTTTTCTTTATAAGAACAAAAAAAATAGTAGCAAATACATATATTCTTAGAAGAAAAACTTGCGATTATCATCAATATCCATTATCTTTGTGGAACAAAAAACTAAAAACAACACTCCAATGGCATGGTATTCGAAATATCTATCAATATACGGAAAGAACTTCAACGAAGTATCTAACGACATCATCAGCGAAACAAGAGAAAGGTTGGCTGCATTGCAAAGCGAGAAACCACTTGCTTCGATTGTGGTCATTGCCTATAACGAAGAACAACACCTACAGGCTTGTCTTTGGGCTCTTAGCGAGATAAAATGCAAGTATCCTGTAGAAATCATTGGCGTTGACAACGATTCGAAAGACCGTACTGCAGAAATTTTCGAGGCATCAGGCATACCATATTACACCGAATATCAGCATAGCTGTGGCTATGCACGCCGCTGCGGTCTGCAACACTCAAAAGGCAAATACTATTTCGATATAGATTCTGACACCATCTATCCACCACACTATTTTGACATCATGTTGGAGGAGCTATTAAAACCTGATGTATCCTGTGTCAGTTCGTTGTGGAGTTATTTTCCTGATGAAAACCATTCATGGATTGGTCTTAAACTCTTTGAGACATGTCGCGACCTCTTTTTATATATACAGCACTTCAAACGACCAGAGCTAAGCGTCCGCGGCCTTGTATTTGCCTATAATGCCGATTACGCTCGCCAAGAGGAATATCGTGTAGATATCATCAGAGGAGAAGACGGTTCGATGGCATTATGCCTGAAGAAATACGGCCGTATCGCCTTTATCTACAACCGCAAAGCACGTGCAATTACCGGCTATGGTACACTATCATCAGATTCGCTTTTTAAAAGTTTCATCAAGCGCATCAAGATTCAAACAAAAGGCATTACTCGCATTTTCTTCACAAAAGACCATTACGAAGATGCTGATGACAATTTGGTGAAATAGATACAAGCAACAACAATTGAATGATTTTATAATTGACCAGTACTTTCTCTTAGAACAGCAAAGCTTCCACTACATCACTTCTCGGTTGTGCCGAGAAGTGCCTTTACTAAACTGTTGATGAGTATTTGGTTCTTGCTGCTCATCTTGCGTGCAAAGAGATATTCGGAACTGAGCAATTCCGCTTCGTCACCATCCTGCCAAGTATAAGGTTCACCACGTCGTTGCTGTTCGATGTTGGCACGTTTGAAATCGATAAAACGCATACAACTATGAACACCATCGTCCATATCGAATATATTCTTCTTCAATTCGGGATTGGAGATAATCAACGAATGTTTATACATCTCATCGCCACACGATGTATGGGCAAAGCGTTTGTTGATAAAAGCCTCCTGGTCTATCAGATATTTCACGGCTTTCTCCGTCAGCGAAACCCAGTTGTGCCCCGTACGGAATGTCAACTCGTTGCCTCTTGAGAAATGGGTAATATCCTGCAATTTCAAGAGAATATGCCGGATAATCTGTGCGGGCACAACCTTCCAACGCGGTTCAAAGGGACAACGGGAGTTCCAACGCATCAAGACATAATATCTGCGGCGCTTGCGCTCAGTATCGGCTTTGATATAATCGGTACGGTCGAAGAAGCCGATAAACTCCTTGCCTTCGTGTTCATCGAAGAACCGATGGATGTAGTCTTGAGTCTTGATAGGCAGATCCACACCCGATAATTTGTGGTAGTACTGATAGGGGCCATGCTGGAAAGCAGTCTTGAAAAGCTCCATCTCACTATGTATCTGGCTGACATCTCCCCATCTCACATCGTAGCGTTTGGGCGTATAGTAGAGCGTAGAATGTTTGGGCTGATACAGCTCTGGCATTTGCTTCACCTTCTTATCGATATGCAGATAAATATCGTTGCGGTCATCGTCAAGCAACGAGAGCAACACATTGAGCAGGCTCCATTCATTATGGGCCATGATCAAATAGGCGTGTCTGTGGTTTGTCATTATCTGTTAGTTGTTGGTTTAATGATTATCATTTTGAACTATCGTTTCAAACAGTTTCGTCCATTGTGGCATAATATTGTCTGAGGTAAATCTTGCAGCATTCAATCTTGCTCGTACTCCCAACCGTTCGCGCAACTCTTTGTTGTTGATGAGCAGTTCCATCTTTTCAGCCAACTGTTGTATATTGCCATTCTCTACCAAAAAGCCATCTTCACCATCGCGAATAATATCACTCGGTCCATAAGGACAATCGAAGGAAACACAGGGCAAACCACACGACATAGCTTCGACAAGCACGAGCCCCCACCCTTCATAGCGCGAACTCATCACATAGAAGGCGCTATTCTGATATTCTTTATAGATGTTGTCGGTCGTACCAGCGAAAGTCATAGACGATGTAAGACCAGCTTTCTCCAACTGCTGTTGTAACTTCTGTAGGTCTCCACCATGTCCATAGACGACAAGTTGCCAATCAGGATGCCTTGCGGCTATAAGTTGCCAAGACTGAATCAATAGGTCGAAGCCCTTCTGTTCGTGAAGTCTGCCTACGGCAATTATCCTTTTCGGTCTATCTGCAACATCGGTTATTTTTTCTGGATAATTAGTCACTACGTTATGAATAACCTCGATATTGTCATAGCCTTTCCAGCATGCAGCATCCTTATGAGTAAGAACTACAACCTTCTCACACCGCTTCAGCATTCCCAACAAATGCCGTGTTATCTTACGGTCTAACCATGGAATATGAGTAAATGTATTCTGCAATAAGAGCTGATAATAAACATGCGATTCTACGACGTGCCGATAAGGCTGGGATAAAATCTCACGAAAAAGGAAAAGTGCATATGTTGTGGACACAACCACATCGGGCTGAATCTCGTCTAACAACTTTCGCAAGCGATGTTTAAACAATCGTGGCATAGTGAATTTGAAACGGATTTTCTTCAGCAATGACATCGTGCCCGTTGTAAAAAACCTTGTGTTTAAATCGACATGTCTGATTTTATTAGACAAAGGATATGCGAAAGGATGGTTACCTTGTTCGTAAGTTACAAATACTATCTCATATCCTGCAACTTCAGCCAGCCAGTTCATCTTGTCACAGAAAATACGCTCTGTGCCACCTTTTGCTGCAAATGAACTGAATATATAGACTAACTTCATATCTGAAATTGTTTGTTCGTGCAAATATATAAAATATTTCTTTATATCCATTTACATTTCGTGTTTTTTTAGTAATTTTGGCGGAAAAATCATTGGTATGGCAAAAAAGGTATGCTTTTTGGTTGATTCCATCTTCAGTATAGGAGGGGTGCAGCGCGTTACTGCAGTCATTGCCAAAGCGTTAAGCAACACCTATGAGGTGACTATTGTCACATTGGATGCTCCATCGGCTTACGATACAACCCTCTACGGACTGGATGAATGTCAGATCAACTTCCGTTTCTTCCAATACCCTCCTGTAGGAAAATGGAAGAACCTGATGTGTAAGGCATATAGCTACCTCTATCGGAAAGTGTTGCCACAAACACACTTCACCTCTGACCTCTATGCGCATAGTTCTTTTCCATCAGAACTGCGGAATGCTTTGGTTGCTGAATTAGACCGACAGTATGACGTCATCATTGGCGACCACGCACCATTGGCAGTCAGACTGGCAACATGCAAAAAACAGCTGAAAGGATCGAAATTGATGGGGTGGATACACAATTCATACGATGCACTCTATGGCAAAGGGTCATTATATATAGGTGAGGAGTTGCAACAACACTATGAATACCAACTGTCGAAACTACAACATACCATCGTTTTGTGTCATTGCGATGCCATCAAATATCATATCCCAACCGACGTGATCTATAATCCCCTAACCCTCAAACCGGGTCAGCCTTCTGACGGAACATCCAAGCGATTTCTTGCTATTGGACGTTTGTCGCCACTCCACAAGGGATTCGACATACTGATAGATGCCTTCTGTCTGTTTGCCCAACATAATAGCGAATGGCATCTGGATATAGTGGGTGAAGGTCAGGAAGGCGATCGCATCCAACGAATGATAGACAAATACAAGCTCAACGACAGAATCACTATCCATCCATTTACCAACAATATCCAAGCGTATTATTCACGTGCTCAAGTCTATATATTGAGTTCGCGGTGGGAAGGGTGGGGGCTCGTGCTTGTTGAAGCCATGTCACATGGGCTACCTGTGGTTTCTTCCGATCTCCCCGTGTGTCAAGAGATTATGGGCGATTTCGGCATGTACTTCAGAAATGGAGATGTTGAAGATCTGTCGCGCAGAATGGGCGTTGCCACCATGATCAATTGGAAAGAGAAGTCTGCTGAAGCCATGGACATTGCCAAAAACTTCAGTACCGACAGTATTATCAAACAATGGAAAGCACTAATTGAAGAATGAAACACAGTAAGGGATTGGGAGAAATCATCCGTTTCGGCATTGTCGGAGTGATTGCCACCGGCATCCAATATGGCATATATTACTTGCTGCTGGGGCACCTCAACGAAACTGCTGCCAATACGGTGGGCTATCTGGTTAGCTTTGTCTGCAACTTCATCATGACAACCTACTTTACATTTCAGGTAAAACCCAATAGAAAGAAAGCAGGCGGCTTTGCCTTGAGTCATTTGGTCAACCTGATATTGCAAAACATATTCCTCAATTTATTCCTATGGCTGGGTGTTGCGAAAGAATGGGCGCCGTTGCCTATGTTTGCCATCTGCGTACCCATCAACTTCCTCTTGGTGCGGTTTTTCGTCAAACGTTAGTCAGAATCAGTCTTTCAACTGATGGGTTGGAAACACAGATTCAACCACTTTCTGCATCTGCACCTTCCACGACAGATGATCCACACTATGACGTATAACCATAGGATTCCATGATTGACTATCCACAAAATCGATGATATCACAGATATTGATGGGCGATTCATCTGCTGGAGCCTTTAAGACATAAGACTGATGATCGAAATCTTCATCTTGTTCGCTATATATAAAAGGTATGCCGCGAGTGGCATACTCACGGTTCTTCAAGGTCTTGATACGAGTTATACCACTACGATGGCGTCCTAAAGAACCGATGGCAAACTGGCATTGGTTGAAGACATCATCCAATTCTGCACCAAACAAAGCTCCATGGAATATGACTTTATCCTTCAAATCATAGCGGTCTATCAAAGTTTGAAAGCCTATCTGCTTGGAATTGCCTGTCATATACGTTTCATCCACTCCACCCACAATATGGAAGATGACGTCACGCTTTACCTTACTCGGCTGTTGGTAATAGGCACCCAAACCAGCTATCAATCGGTCGAAGCCGTGCCAATAATGCACCTCTGCCACACCGATCAGGTGAAGGGGATTGGATAATTGCGGAAACGCAGGATGCAAAGGTGTGCTATCCATATCCACACCATTGCTAATGCGGATGGTTTGCTGACCAAATATCTTCTGTTCGTCAGAGAAAGTGACGATGGCTGACATGGTTTGCGCCAATTGTTGGCGGTATTGTTTATTGATAAAGACACCCAACCGCACACTCCATCCATAGTCGTGAGTATATTCCGAATCATAGGGATAGGTGGGGATTTCGGTAACTGCCACTATTCCCTTTGATCGCAATCTACGGAAGAAACGAATCAGGAAGGGATTGGCATTATGAAAGCTACGGGCATAGACGAACGCTATTCCCTCACGAAGACAGTAGTCATACACACAGCGATAGTCAACACGCTGACGCACAGCAGCCAAGCGTCCCTTGCCATAATCCTGTATAACCTGACCATCAATATATCGACAACGATGGCCTTCGGGAGAGAAAGCATAGTAGCAGAGGCGGACATCGTGTCCGTTTTCACGCAGTCCCTTCACTTGATAGTGAATCTTCTTGCTGATACCGCTATAGTCGGAAAATCCGTGGTAAACGAGGAAGAGTATCTTCATCCTTATAGTATTTATCTTTGCAAAAGTATAGATTATTTTCGAAAAATCACCAT
This sequence comes from Prevotella sp. P4-119, assembly GCF_002251345.1. Lineage (NCBI taxonomy): Bacteria > Pseudomonadati > Bacteroidota > Bacteroidia > Bacteroidales > Prevotellaceae > Prevotella > Prevotella sp. P4-119. The sequence continues at coordinate 166,090 of NZ_NPJB01000063.1, forward strand.
AAAATTTGCATTTTTACACTTTTAGTAGTACCTTTACCGCCATGAAAGACAAAGAAACGATGCGAGAACGGCTGAAAGCAAGTCCACGATTGAAACATCTGTTGGACTGTATCATCATGAACCAACGGGATGCACGCCCCCGATGGTACATCAGAATACTGGCGCCTCTCTATCAACATCGTGGTCGCAGTTCGAAGATATACAGTAGTGTGAGGATGGACACCCCACCCTACCGAAAGTTTTCGCTTGGCAAGAATAGTGTGATAGAATCGTTCTGCTGTATCAACAATGCTGTAGGCGACGTCAGTATTGGTAATCACACGCGCATCGGGCTTCATTGCACAGTAATCGGCCCTGTAGCAATCGGCAATCATGTCAATCTGGCACAAGGCATCACCGTAACTGCGCTCAACCATAATTTCGCAGACACCAATCTACGTATTGATGAGCAAGGTATCAGCACACAACCTATTATTATCGGCGATGACGTATGGATTGGCGCCAATGCCGTCATCCTCCCTGGTGTTTCCATCGGTTGCCATTCGGTTGTTGCAGCAGGTGCTGTGGTCAGCAAAGATGTGCCCGACCATTGCGTCGTGGCTGGTGTTCCAGCAAGAATTATCAAGAGACTGGACTAAATAATATTTGAGAACAATTTCCCCATATAAGGACTGTGAGATGATGAGAATTGGTATTGAAGCGCAACGCATATTCCGCAAGAACAAACACGGCATGGATTTCGTGGTTCTTCAAGAGATTAAAGAACTGCAAAAGATGGATACCCCACATGAGTATTTTGTCTTTGTCAAACCTGGCGTTGATCGCTGTATAGAGAGTTCTGAACATGTTCACATCATCGAAGTCAATTGTCCGTCCTATCCGCTTTGGGAACAATGGGCTTTACCACGTGCCGCAAGAAAAGCAGGTGTAGATATTTTGCATTGCACAAGCAATACGGCACCTATCTGGTGCGACATTCCATTGGTGCTGACGCTGCACGACATCATCTTTCTGGAGCCACGCGACAAAAAGAATAAATCGCTCTATCAAAACCTGGGTTATTTCTACCGCCGATGGGATGTGCCTCGCATTCTGAAGAAATGTCGCCGCATCATTACGGTATCTGATTTTGAATTAGGCAATATCAAACAGAAACTTCAACTGCCCGACAGCCAGTTGAAGATGATTTATAACGGTTACAACGAGTGGTTTCGTCCTATAGAAAATGACAAACAACAATACAGAAAATATATTACCGATGCTGGCTATTTCTTCTTCCTTGGCAATACCGATCCGAAAAAGAATACGGAACGCACGCTTGTGGCTTATGCCAAATATCTGGAACTATCAGAAGTGAAACGTCCTTTGCTTATGGCTGATCTTGACCAAGAATATCTCAATGGCATCATCGAGCGCAACGGCATAGAGGCTATCCGTGACCACATCGTGATGCCTGGATACATTATCAATAGCGATTTACCTTATATCTACAATAATGCCTTTGCATTTCTCTACACATCATTGCGTGAGAGTTTCGGCATTCCTTTGCTTGAAGCCATGGCTTGTGGCACACCTGTTATCACATCAAACAAATCTTCCATGCCTGAAATAGCTGGTCATGACGCCATTCTTATTAACCCTGAAAGTAGTGATGAGATTGCGTTGAAGATGTTGCAACTGGAACGTGATACAGACTTCTACCAACGACAGAAGGCTGTAGGACTGGAGAGAGCCAAACTCTTCTCATGGCGCAAGACGACAGAAAACCTGCTTCGTCTTTATGAAGAGGTGTATAAGGAAATAAAATAAGTATGTTTGATTGGTCGCTAATCAAATAGACTAAGCGAAAGATCTTGCTGTTGAGGTTTCTCATCTTCGGCTTCCTCGATGTTTTCATGCTCTTGAAATTCGAGCATGAGTTGTCGGGCATCTGCCGAACCTTTGGTATTGAGACGATAATAACCTCTGCGTTCTGTTCTCTCTATGAGCGACAAAGACGATCGTGAATTGCGTAAGAGATACTGTTGTACATAGGTGCGTATTTCCTCAAAGTCGGGAGATACAAAAAACGACACATTCATATTAAAGACGTGTCTTGCTATGGTTTGAACCGAAATGCCGCGCTCGCCAGCTTCAGTCAATATATGTAGAATCTGTTGGTCGTATGTCATTTGTTAGGAAAGAAAAGGCCGATAAGCGAAAAACTTACCGGCCTCTTCTATAGTTTCATATTGGATTATGCCAATGTGATTTTGTCTTCAGCCGAAACGAGCTTACCCTCTTTGAAGAGCCATCCCAGACCGAGGAGAGTTTCCTCTTCGCTGATTTTAGCAGCTTTGGCAATTTCCTTAACGGTCAGAGCCTTTTCTGCAGCAGCGAGTGCCTGATATACATCACCAGCCTTGAAGCCGATATTCTCTGCATTGACTACTACTTCAGCAACCTTCTTGGCTGCGGGTTTCTTTACGGTTGCCTTTTTAGGCTCAGCAACTTTAGCAGTTGCAGTTGCCTTCTTTGTTGTTTTTTTCTCTGTCATAGTTACGTTAAATAATACACTATTCAATATCTTTCCCTAACATTCCGTTGCAAATTTAGGTAAAATCTTATAATATATTAACGTATTAACATGAAATTTACACTTTTATCGCTTTATTCTTGACGTAGGTCAATAGACAGGTTAAGTTCTTCTAACTGTTTGGCATCAAGCTCACCCGGTGCGTCGAGCATCACATCGCGTCCGCTATTATTCTTTGGGAAAGCGATGCAGTCGCGGATGGAATCGAGTCCTGCCATAATGCTTACGAAGCGGTCGAGACCGAAGGCAAGTCCTGCATGAGGGGGTGCGCCATACTTGAAGGCATTGATGAGGAAGCCAAACTGTGCCATTGCCTTTTCGGGTGTGAAGCCCAAAATCTGGAACATTTTCTCCTGAAGTTTACCATCATGGATACGGAGTGAACCTCCACCGACTTCGATGCCGTTGCAGACAAAGTCGTAGGCCACCGCACGCACACGTTCTGGATGTTCATCAAGCAAGGGGATGTCGTCTGGATTAGGCAATGTGAATGGGTGGTGAGTTGCCATGAGGCGCTGTTCTTCATCGCTCCATTCAAAGAGTGGGAAATCGACAATCCACAGACACTCAAACTTGTTTTTATCGCGCAGTCCGAGGCGGTCGCCCATCTCCAAGCGTAGTGTACAGAGTTGTACGCGAGTCTTATTGGCATTGTCACCACTGAGGATGAGTACGAGGTCGCCATCTTTTGCACCTGTCTTTTCTTTGAGCTGTGCCCATACTTCAGGAGTATAGAACTTGTCTATGCTGCTCTTGACAGTACCGTCGGCATTGTATTTCACATAAACCAATCCCTTGGCGCCTACCTGTGGACGTTTCACAAATTCGGTCAGTTGGTCGAGTTGTTTGCGGGTATAGTCAGCGCAACCTGGCACAACAATACCGCCGATATATTCTGCCTCGTTGAATACTGAGAATGAACCAGTTCCTTTGAGCACATCCATCATCTCGACAAATTCCATGCCGAAGCGCAAATCGGGTTTATCGGAACCGAAACGACGCATAGCATCATGCCATGTCATGCGTTGCATCTTAGGAATCTCTACGCCGCGAATTTCTTTAAAGAGATGGCGTGCGAGATCTTCGAATATCTGAAGTACGTCTTCCTGGTCGGCAAACGACATTTCGCAGTCTATCTGTGTGAACTCTGGCTGACGGTCAGCGCGCAAGTCTTCATCGCGGAAACACTTGGCAATCTGAAAATAGCGATCGAATCCACTCACCATCAAGAGCTGTTTCAAGGTCTGTGGACTCTGTGGCAAAGCATAGAACTGACCGGGATTCATACGGCTGGGCACCACGAAGTCACGTGCACCTTCAGGAGTACTTCCAATAAGTATTGGAGTCTCAACCTCTATAAAGTTCTGATTGTCGAGGAAGTTACGAATCAAGATGGTCATACGGTGACGCAGTTCAAGATTCTTTCTCACAACAGCACGGCGCAGGTCGAGATATCTGTATTTCATGCGGATATCATCTCCACCGTCAGTATTATCTTCAATAGTGAATGGCGGTGTAAGGCTCTCGCTCAACACGTTGAGTTGTTTGGCAAGAATTTCAATATCGCCAGTAGGCATTTTAGCATTCTTCGATTGGCGCTCGCTGACTTTACCCGTCACCTGTATGCACCATTCGCGTCCCATGCGGTTGGCCTGTTCGCAGAGTGCGGCATCAGCCGACTCATCGAATACCAACTGTGTGATTCCGTAGCGGTCGCGCAGGTCAACGAATGTCATACCGCCCATCTTACGTGTTCTTTGTACCCATCCGGCAAGTGTCACTTCGCTGCCGGCATCAGTGAGTCTAAGCTCACCGCAAGTTTTTGTTCTGTACATTATCTTACGTTATTTATTCTTTCTTTTAGTTTGCAAAGGTACGAATAAGTGAGCGAAATGCAAAAGGAAAACCCGTTTTTCTTTTCATTTCCGAACGAGAGTACCTAAGATGCGTAGCATCAAAGGTACGAATAAGTGAGCAGAATACAAAAAGAAAAAAGCAATTTTCTTTTTTATTCTCGAACGCAAGTACCTAAGCGACTATGGCGCAGAGGTACGAATTTTTCTCTTTCAAACTACCTATTGGCTACTACAAAGGCCATTTATACCTTATTCTTTCGGGATGTGTTCGGGATGCGTTCGGGATGCAATCATCAGTACAAACAGATAGAATTTGATAGTTACTCACCTGAAAGACATCAGTTAAAAATACAAAAAAACTATCTGGTTTTTGCATATGTATCAAGAAAAAGCCATACTTTTGTATCGTTTTTAAGAACAAAGAAAGGAAAGAACATGAAAAAAATGATACTTATGGCCTTGATGCTCGTATGCGGAATGGCCACGATGATGGCTCAGAAACCTGCTGAAATCAAGTTTGAGAAACTCACCCACAACTTTGGCACTTTCTCTGAGAAGAATCCAAAAGTGACTTGCACCTTCTCCTACACCAACGTAGGCGAGAAGCCACTTGTCATCAATCAGGCCATTGCCTCATGTGGCTGTACCGTTCCTGAATACACCAAGACTCCCATTCAGCCAAGTGGAAAAGGTACGATCAAGGTGACATACAATGGCGAAGGAAAATTCCCTGGACACTTCAAAAAGACCATCACTATCCGCACAAATGGTGCTATAGAGATGACTCGTCTTTATATTGAAGGTGACATGACAGAATAATACCTATTAAGAAATTATAATATGAAACCGGTCTGTTTGCATCAAGTAAACAGACCGGTTTTTTATTTGAGACATAACTGAGACCCAACACCTCATAAATCCATCTCTCAAACGCTACATTATTTCAATCACGACGCTACCTTATCTTGAGAGCATCATTCCAATATCCGTCACACCACGAAACAGACTTCGAAAGACAAAGCAAAAGACATACCGAAGTAATGGTCTGCATACAAAGACTCCCCGACAAATTACTGTCGAGGAGTCTTTGTATGGGTATCGAATGCAGAATCAGAACGAATAGTTCAGACCCAACGAGCAATATTCCTGGAATTGAAAATAGCCAAGTTTGTCGTCGCGCTTGCCAGAATCGTCGAAGCGAGGATAAAGGAAAAGGTTGGCTGAGATATACTTGCTCACCTGAAACCGGAATTGGTTTTCCCATTCCATCAATCCACGATGATAAGAGGTATAATAGTAAAGACGACTCTTCCACGTCACTTGGTCGGTAATCGTCCACTTCACATCACCAGTAAACTGCGAACCGAAGTCCTCCTTAGTATGGTGACCACCAAGTTTATAACGGTCCAACAAGGTATTGCGTGCTACATAGCGGAAGTTGAACGAGAGGGGCGAGAAGTTGAGCGAACCTGTCAATTTTCCATTAAGCGCCTTCAGCTTATATTCCATACCGACACCAAGGTTGAGATCGAAAGGCGACATGAAGTCGGAATAGGTAAACTCATCGTTGGATTTCAGTCCTCTAGCAAACTGCGTATAAGCCAGCAACTGCAAGGTATAATACCATTTTTTCGATGCTTGCAGTCCGAGTTTACTGGTCAGACGAAGCAGGTCGTTGTTGGCTTTAAACTTATGCAACGTATCAGAGCGAGAGGTTTGGAAACCTAATTTCATCTCCAACTTGTTTGAAAAAGTTATCTTATCCTTGTCGTTATAGTTCATCTCAAGGGTAACAGCTCCTACTGCCGAGTAGTTGCTCTCACCACCTTTATGCCAGTTGTCCGACACATAGTTTTGCAGGAATTGCAGATAGCCTTCGCCTTTAAACTTCCAGAAGTTAGGCTTCGTAACTACCAGTCCGATGGGCACAGCCTCTGGTTCTTCTGGCTGCAACTCAACTTTTCGTGTAAGATCTACCTTCTGCTTCACTTCCTTGTTGACATCCTCTCGTAGCGTTCCAGCTTTCTTCAAACGTGTCTCGTTATTCTTCACCAAGTCTGGACGCTTCATATAGAGTTGGAGCATAGCTTTGTCAACAGCCTCTGCTACTTCGTCACCTTTCTCTCCATCAAGCGACAACAGACGCTTCACACCAGAGTGATAGAATGTTGTAGGAGCAAAAAGGCGATAATAGCGCCCATCGGTCGATTCGCTATGCAGGCTATCGTTCACTCGCCGCACTTCTTCAAGCTGTTGCTTGAGTAATGCCAGCGAGTCGGCATATTGCTTCACAATCAAAGCGGTATCGGCACTTGCCCTACCACTTTTAGTCAATCTGCGCTGGGCCATAGACTGTGTGGCAGTCAGCAGAGTAAACAATAGAAGTAACAGATACTTGTATTTCATCATTATCAAATATTTCGGATGCAAAGATACGAAATAAATCTCAAATCATATCCTAATACCCATATTTATTTCGCCATACCGATGTTGCACACCCATAGATAGCGTTATAGATGTATCGGGAATAAGCATGGATAGTTTGACACTTGCGTTCAAAAATGAAAGAAAAACAAAATATCCTTTAGCATTTCGCTCACTTATTCGTACCTCTGCGACGTTGTCGCTTAGGTACTAGCGTTCGAGAATACAAAAGAAAAGAAAAGTTTTCTTTTGTATTCTGCTCACTTATTCGTACCTTTGCACCTTGTATTAATAATTATACTTATATTATTACATATGACACACACAAAATACATTTTCGTCACGGGTGGCGTAGTATCGTCACTGGGAAAGGGCATTATCTCTTCATCAATAGGAAAGCTTTTACAAGCCCGTGGCTACAACATCACTATTCAAAAGTTTGACCCATACATCAACATCGATCCGGGCACGCTGAATCCCTATGAACACGGAGAATGCTATGTTACGGTAGATGGTATGGAAACCGACCTCGACCTCGGACACTACGAACGGTTCACAGGCATTCAGACTACCAAGGCCAACTCGCTGACAACAGGACGAATCTACAAAGCTGTCATCGACAAAGAGCGCCACGGAGACTATCTGGGAAAAACCATTCAGGTGGTACCACACATCACCGACGAGATTAAGAGAAACGTCAAACTGCTGGGAGAAAAGTACCACTACGATTTCGTCATCACAGAAATTGGCGGAACCATCGGCGACATCGAGAGTGCTCCATTCATGGAAGCCATCCGACAGCTGAGGTGGGAATTGGGAAAGAATGCCATCAACGTGCACCTGACCTACGTACCCTATCTGAGAGCAGCAGGGGAACTCAAAACCAAGCCAACCCAGCATTCAGTAAAAGAACTACAGAGCGTGGGCATACAGCCCGACATCCTCGTGCTCCGCACAGAGAAACATCTGAGCGATGAGATACGCCATAAAGTGGCTGCCTTCTGTAACGTCGATTACGACTGCGTCATACAGAGCGAAGACCTACCCAGCATCTATGAAGTGCCGGTCAACATGCAAAACCAAGGCATCGACACCGCCATTCTTCGCAAGATGAACATGGAGGTCGGTCCCACTCCAGAACTCGGACCATGGAAAAGTTTCCTCGAACGACGCAACAAAGCCACAAAAGAAGTACACATCGGACTGGTGGGAAAATACGACTTGCAGGATGCATACAAGAGCATTCGCGAAAGTCTCTCGCAAGCAGGAGTATATAACGACCACAAGACTGTGCTGACATTCATCAACTCGGAAGACATTACAGAAGATAATGTGGCACAAAAACTGGCAGGTCAAGACGGTATCGTCATCTGTCCGGGATTCGGCCACCGCGGCATAGAGGGCAAAATCATAGCCGCCCACTACACCCGCACACACGATATCCCCACCTTCGGCATCTGCCTCGGCATGCAGATGATGGTCATCGAATTTGCACGCAACGTGTTAGGCTATACTGATGCCAACAGCAAGGAAATGGACGAAAAGACACCACACAACGTGATTGACATCATGGAAGAACAGAAAGACATCACCAACATGGGCGGAACCATGCGACTCGGTGCATTCGACTGCATCCTGCGTCAAGGATCACACGTCTTCAACATCTATCAGAAAGAACACATACAGGAGCGCCACCGCCACCGCTATGAGTTCAATAGTGACTATATCAAGGAATATGAGCAAAAAGGCATGCAATGTGTAGGCCGAAACCCAGAAAGCAATCTCGTGGAGATAGTAGAAATACCAAAGCTCAAATGGTACATCGGAACACAGTTCCACCCAGAATACCAATCGACCGTGCTCCATCCACATCCGCTCTTCCTTGATTTCATAAAAACAGCAATAATAAATAAATAAAAAATAATCAGAAAGAACAAAACAACAAGAAATGAACAAGAACACCATCATCGGTTTCATCCTCATCGCAGTCGTGCTGATAGGGTTCAGTTGGTACAACAGTCCCTCGCAAGAGCAGATCGAAGCCGCACGTCAACAAGACTCCATCGCCAATGCACTCCAGGACAAGGCTAAAAAGGCCGCTCCCCAAGAAACTATCAACAAAAAGCAACAGGAGAAGGCGCTGGCTGCCGACACTACGGCACTCTTCTACCCTGCCCTTAACGGCAAATCAAAACAGGTTACTCTGAAAAACAACAAACTCGAACTGACACTCGACACCAAAGGTGGCGTAGTGCGCAAGGCTCGTATTCTCGGTTTCAAAGACCTCAATGGCGCTAAAGACCTCACACTCTTCGATGCCAAGGACCAAAACCTCAACTTCCTGTTTGCAGGCAAAGAGGACAACATCGTAACTGCCGACCTCTACTTCGTTCCATCAGAACAAACTGACTCGACCGTCACCATGACAGCCACAGCCAGCAATGGCGGACAGCTCATCATGAAATACAGACTCGGCAACGACTACATGCTCCACTTCTCACTTCAAGCTCAAGGACTGGCAAAAGCCTTCGCACCTACCTATAAGGAGATGGAGATTGAATGGACTGACCATTGCCGCCAGCACGAGAAGGGACACTCCTTTGAGAATCGCTACACCTCTATCTTCTATAAAGAGAGCAAAGGTAGCACCGACAATCTCTCCGAGTCGGGTGATAAGTCAAAAACCATTGAGGACGAACTCGACTGGGTGGCTTTCCGCAACCAGTTCTTCAGCGTTGCTTTCATTTCTAAAGACAACTTCTCGGCTAATGCTGCACTCTCCAGCATCTCACAGGAGAAAGGCACCAACTATCTGAAACAGTTTGATGCAAAACTCAAGACTGCATTCGATCCAACAGGTGTCAAGGTCTCTGAGTTTGAAATGTATATTGGTCCCAACAACTTCCGCCTCATACAGAGTGTAGAAGCACAAAGCCAGTTTGGCAAAGACCTCGACCTCGAACAGCTCGTCAACCTCGGATGGACACTCTTCCGCTGGATCAACCGCTGGTTCACGCTCTATGTCTTCGACTTCCTGGCAAGCCTCGGCTTCAGTATGGGTGTCGTGCTGATTCTCATCACCATCATCCTCAAGGTTATTACCTATCCTATGGTGAAGAAGAGCTACATGTCATCTGCCAAGATGCGCGTGCTCAAACCCAAACTCGAAGAGGCTACCAAGCAGTATGACAAGCCGGAAGACCAGATGAAGAAACAACAGGAGATGATGTCGCTCTACTCCAAATATGGTGTAAGCCCAATGGGTGGATGTCTCCCCATGATTATCCAAATGCCAATCTGGATTGCCATGTTCTGGTTTGTTCCAAATGCCATTCAACTGCGTGGACAGAGCTTCCTCTGGATGGACGATCTCTCTACCTACGACCCCATTTTTGAATGGGGCACCAATATCTGGGGTATCGGCGACCACCTCTCACTCACCTGTATTCTCTTCTGTGCCGCACAGCTCATCTACACATGGATTTCTATGCGCCAACAGCGTGACCAGATGGTTGGACAGCAGGCAGAGCAGATGAAGATGATGCAATGGATGATGTACATCATGCCGCTCATGTTCTTCTTTATCTTCAACGACTACTCCAGCGGTCTTAACTTCTATTACTTCATCTCGCTGTTCTTCTCTGCCAGCATCATGTGGCTGCTCCGCAAAACCACTAACGACGAGAAACTCCTCGCCATACTGGAAGCCAACTATCAGGCCAACAAGAACAATCCTAAGAAACAAAGTGGACTGGCTGCACGTCTGGAAGCACTACAAAAGCAACAGGAAGAACTGCAACGCCAGCGCAACAATCTCCACAAGAAATAACAAGATCGCTAATATCATGACAATAGGTTTCGACAACGATAAATACCTCAAAATACAGTCAGAACACATTCGCGAGCGTATCGCCAAGTTCGATGGTAAACTCTACCTCGAACTCGGCGGTAAGCTGTTCGACGACCATCATGCCTCACGAGTTTTGCCTGGCTTCAAGCCCGACAGCAAACTCCGCATGTTTGGACAACTGCGCGATAGTTTGGAAATAGTCATCGTCATCAGCGCTGATGACATTGAGAAAAACAAGGTGCGTGCCGACCTCGGCATTACCTACGATGAAGATGTGCTCCGACTGCGCGACGAATTTATGAGCCGCGACTTCATGGTCGGCTCAGTAGTTATCACCCACTACGACGGACAGCGTGCTGCAGATGCCTTCCGCCATCGCTTGGAACGTCTCGGCATCAAATCCTACGTACACTATCTCATCGATGGTTATCCACATGATGTGGCACTCATCGCCTCGGACGAAGGATTCGGCAAAAACGATTTCGTAGAGACTGAACGCCCACTCGTCATCGTCACAGCTCCTGGACCCGGAAGCGGTAAGATGGCGGTATGCCTCAGCCAACTCTATGGCGAGAACAAACGTGGTGTTCATGCCGGATATGCTAAGTTTGAAACATTCCCTGTATGGAATCTGCCGCTGAAACATCCTGTCAACATCGCCTACGAGGCTGCTACCGCCGACCTCAACGATGTCAACATGATCGACCCCTTCCACATGGAAGCCTACGGCAAAGTGGCTATCAACTACAATCGCGACATAGAAATATTCCCTGTGCTCAATGCGCTCTTCGAAGGAATCTATGGCGAGAACCCCTACAAATCACCCACAGACATGGGTGTCAATATGGTAGGCTTCTGCATTTCCGACGACGAAGTGTGCTGTCAAGCATCAAAGGATGAAATCATACGTCGCTACTATGCTGCTACCAACAAACTGGCTGATGGTGCCGACAATGAAAACGAGGTAAACAAAATCCTGATGCTCTTCAATCAGGCTAAGATTACCACAGCCACCCGCAAAACTACCGTGGCTGCTGCTAAATACAAAGCAGAAACAGGACACACCTCAGCAGCCATCGAACTCCATGACGGTACGATCATCACCGCCAAGTCGAGTCCGTTGCTCGGATGTTGCGCCGCACTAATCCTCAATGCCACTAAATATCTGGCTGGCATCAACCACGAGGTGAAACTCATCCCACAAAGCATGATAGAACCCATTCAAAAGACTAAGACCGAATTCCTCGGAGCAAGAAACCCACGTCTGCACACCGATGAGGTACTCGTGGCGCTCTCCGTACTTTCGGAAAACGATGAGAACTGTCGCCGCGCATTAGAGCAATTGCCACAGTTGCGCGACTGTCAAGTTCACAGCACCGTCATGCTCAGCGAAGTAGATCGAAAGATTTTCAAGAAACTGGGATGCGGACTGACATGCGATCCTATCAAGAAAAAATAGCTAAGAATTGTAATCTATGAACAAACTAATTACACTTGTCGCCACCGCTCTGCTCATCATAGGCGCTGGGACAGCAAAAGCACAAGACAACGTGAACATTGGAAAAAGCAACATCAAGCTCAACAGCCGGATGATGACTCCCGAAGCTCTTTGGGCCATGGGACGCATTGGCGGTGTGGCTGCATCACCCAACGGCAGTCAGGTGGTCTATCAAGTAGGCTACTACAGCGTGAAGCAAAACAAAGGCCATCAGGTCATCTGCATCATGAATGCCGACGGTAGCCATCAACGCCAGCTCACCACCAGCAGCAAAAGCGAGACAGATCCCGTATGGCTTAATGCCGAAACCATTGCGTTCAACTGTGGCGGAGAAATCTGGACCATGAAAGCCGACGGTAGCGATCGCCAACAACTGACTAAGACTGGGGGCAAGGTAGAAGGCTTCAAATTCTCACCCGACGGAACGAAAGTCATCCTCATACAGTCGATTCCTTTCCACGAAATCATCAAGAAGAACCCCGACGACCTGCCTTTGGCTACAGGACGCCGCGTTACCGACTTGATGTACCGCCATTGGGATCATTACGTAGAGAGCATCCAGCATCCTTTCTTAGCAGAAGTGACTGCTGAAGGAGTTGGACAGGGTATAGATATTCTTGAAGGCGAACCTTTCGAATGTCCTATGGAACCATTCGGTGGTATTGAACAGCTGGCATGGAGTCCCGATTCGAAGACCATTGCCTATACTTGCCGCAAGAAAATCGGCATGGAATATGCTACTTCGACCGACTCTGATATCTTCCTTTATAATATAGGTACGCGCGAGACACGCAACCTCTGCAAACCTGCCGACTGGAAACAGCCTGCAACCGACATGACCCACACCCGTACGGATCAGGCTGTCAATGCAGACCCTAATGCCAATACTGGCTACGACCAGAATCCTATGTTCTCGCCAGACGGTAAATATATTGCTTGGCAGTCGATGCCTCGCGATGGCTATGAGTCTGACCTTAACCGCATCTGTGTCTATTCGCTCGAAACCGGCACCAAGCAGTACGTTGCCCACAACTCAGATATCGATGCCTTCTGCTGGGCTCCTGCAAAAGACAAAACTGCCATGCTCTATTTCATCAGCGTATGGCATGGTTGCAAGAACATGTATCGTGTAGATCGCAAAGGCGTGGTAAGTCAGCTGACCGACCACTGGTCTGACTGGACTTCGCTCCAATTGGCCAACGACGGTAAGCGCATCCTCGCTACTCGCCAGAGCATTTCCGCTCCAACAGATATCTACATGGTTACTCCCGGCAAGAACATCGAGAAGACTCAGGTTACCCAGATCAGTCAGGAGAATAAGCAGATTCTCGACCAACTCACCTTCGGTAAGGTGCAACAGCGTTGGGTAAAGACCACCGATAATAAAGAGATGCTCGTATGGGTTATCTTGCCTGCCAACTATGAGGAAGGTAAGAAATATCCCACCCTGCTATTCTGCGAAGGCGGTCCACAGAGTCCCGTATCACAGTTCTGGAGCTACCGCTGGAATTTCCAGATCATGGCTGCCAACGGCTATGTAGTCATCGCACCCAACCGTCGTGGTCTCCCCGGCTTTGGTCAGGAGTGGAAAGAAGAGATTTCTGGCGACTGGACCGGCCAATGCATGGATGACTATCTGTCTGCCATCGATGATGCCGCAAAGAATCTGCCCTTCGTTGACAAAGACCGCTTGGGTTGCGTTGGTGCTTCATTTGGCGGTTTCAGCGTATATTATCTCGCTGGTCACCACAACAAGCGCTTCAAGGCGTTCATCTCACACGATGGTGCTTTCAACCTCGAATCCATGTACACCGACACCGAAGAAGTATTCTTCAGCAATCAGGAGTACGACGATGCTTATTGGAAGAAAGACCGTACCGCTCGTGCCGACAAGACTTATAAGAACTCTCCCCACTTGTTTGTAGATCAATGGGATACCCCCATCCTCTGCATCCACGGCGAGAAAGACTACCGCATTGTTTATAACCAAGGTATGGGTGCTTTCAATGCCGCACGTCTGCGTGGCGTTCCTGCCGAACTGCTCATCTTCCCCGATGAGAACCACTGGGTATTGAAACCCCAGAACGGCATTCTGTGGCAGCGCACCTTCTTTGGCTGGCTCGACCGTTGGTTGAAGAAATAATCCGTAGTACACTCACTCTGCAACAAACAATTATCTAATAAACAAATGACACAAGAAATTCAAAAAACTCTGAGAGATTCTGCCGCCATGCGCTGGACAGCCCTTCTGTTGCTTGCCCTCGCCATGTTCTGCAGCTATATCTTTATGGATATTCTCTCGCCCATCAAAGACCTCATGCAGGAGTATCGCGGATGGGACTCTACCGCCTTCGGTACCATGCAGGGTTCGGAGGTATTCCTCAACGTATTCGTATTTTTCCTCATCTTTGCAGGTATCATCCTCGACAAGATGGGTGTGCGCTTCACCGCTGTACTTTCAGCAGCCGTTATGTTGACTGGTGCTATTGTCAAGTGGTACGCTGTGACCGACTATTTCACCGGCAGCAGTCTGGAAGTATGGTTTAATAACAACCTCAACTACATTCCTGTATTCGACGAATTGGGCGTTTCGCCTTTCTATGAGGGAATGCCCGCCTCAGCCAAGTTTGCCGCCTGCGGCTTTATGATCTTCGGCTGTGGTTGCGAAATGGCAGGAATCACCGTGAGCCGCGGTATTGTGAAATGGTTTAAGGGACGCGAAATGGCACTGGCTATGGGTTCTGAGATGGCATTGGCACGTTTGGGTGTTGCCACCTGTATGATTTTCTCTCCCTTCTTTGCCAAGCTCGGTGGTAATATCAGCGTTAGCCGTAGCGTTGCCTTCGGCGTAGTACTGATGTGTATTGCCCTCATCATGACCATCGTTTATTTCTTCATGGATAAGAAACTCGACAGTCAGACTGGTGAGGCAGAAGAGAAAGACGATCCATTCAAGATTAGCGATCTGGGACAGATTCTCACGTCAAGCGGTTTCTGGCTCGTTGCCCTGTTGTGTGTGCTCTACTATTCAGCTATCTTCCCCTTCCAGAAGTATGCGGTAAACATGCTGCAGTGTAACCTCACCCTCGTTGAACCTTCACAGGATTCGTTTTGGGCAAGTTCTTCTGTAACCATCGTACAGTATGTTATCATGCTCATCGTAGCTGCTGCAGGTTTTGCCAGCAATTTCCAAAAGGTAAAGAGAAACCAGTTTATCCTGCTCGCCTTTTCAATTATCTCGCTCATAACCTATTGTTACATGGGTTACATGCGTCAGTCGGCAGAGAGTATCTTCGCTGTATTCCCACTGTTGGCAGTACTCATCACCCCAATCCTCGGCAGTTATGTTGACCACAAGGGTAAGGCAGCTTCTATGTTGATACTCGGTTCGGTATTGCTTATCGCTTGCCACCTGACCTTTGCCTTCATTCTGCCTTTGTTCAAGGATAGCGCTGTGGGTGGTATCATCATTGCCTACGCTACTATTCTGGTATTGGGAAGTTCGTTCTCGCTGGTTCCTGCTTCATTGTGGCCCAGTGTGCCCAAACTGGTTGATGCTAAGGTTATCGGTTCTGCCTATGCGTTGATCTTCTGGATTCAGAACATCGGTTTGTGGCTGTTCCCCTTGCTCATCGGTAAGGTGCTCGACAAGTCTAATCCGGGTGTTACCGATCCTACAAAGTTCGACTACACCGCTCCCCTCATCATGTTGGCAAGTCTTGGCGTTGCAGCCCTGTTGCTCGGTTTCGTGCTGAAGGCTGTTGACAAGAAGAAAGGTCTGGGACTGGAAGAACCCAACATCAAGTAATTGCAATTGATAACTCAATGCAACATACCCATTCGGGGACTCACCATGAGGTTGAGTCCCCGAATTTCGTTTATCTCAATGTGATATTATTCCATTTCATAGTAATCATTACATAAGAGCATGAACTCGCTTTATGACGCAATTATATTTACACGCGTAAAGCGTTACAATATTACAGTATTACAGATTTCAAAAAGCTAAAACAATGGTTTTAGAGTGTACTTTTTCGATTTTTGGCCTATAAACAGCAGAAAAATTCGTTTTCTATTATTGTAATAACACAATTGCTCGAAGTTCTTGAGTAGATTGAGTCGCCATTCCCCACTTAATCCTCAATTCACCTGGTACAGATTCAATCCAGTCGCTAAACGGTTGTAGCTCATCCATCCGTAAAGGCTGTTCTTCGGGAAAGAAGAAAAACACTAGAGCATGATTGAATGGTTCAAGATGTGTGGAATTTCTTGTTATTTCGACCATCATCAAATTCATTCTGTTTGCCATTAAGGCATCTACAGAAACATCAAAGGCATGAATTTCTCCACCTTCCTGAAACAGGTCTCTCACATCGTTAACATCGATGCTCGCAAGACCCTTAGGAGCGTTGAGCACATCCATGATGCAGCGTTTAACCTGTCTGTGCTCTTCTTCTATTGTAACTTTTTCGTCAATGAGGGCAAAAACGGGTCTCATGTATTCTGGCCCTATCATGCATTTCTGTTCTTCCATAATCATCTATCCTTTTATTGATTGATACTCTTCTGGGAAGTCTTTCTTTAGCATGGCAAGGAAAGCATACTGATACATCGAACCGACAAAGTGTGCCATGCTTGGCAAAGGTCTCTTGGTTGCCCTGTCAAAGAGTGAACTCCAGATATGATTTAGCTCGTCCTCCCTAAAGCCGTTATCCATTCCCCGATGCAGATAAACATGTTTAAGGCATTCCGCTTCAAGTGGGTTCTGGCCAGACATCAGCTGAACAATCCTTGCTGACTCTTTCCAAGTCATACCTATCCAGCCCGTCATGAACCAGCAGACATCCTCTCTATATAGGAATCCGTATGGGAATCGCCATTTGTCAAATAGCCGTACTACACCGTGTTTCTTCTTATAGTCTTCAATGTTATGGACGTGAATTTCGTAAATCAGCCGTGCACTGTATAGGGCAGTAATGGTAAGCAGGTCTTCCATAGAAGTTATCTTACCGAAAAGTATCTCAGCCATTTCCTTTGCCAACTTGTCACCAAAGAAAGGAATGCTTCTGTCTTCTTCATCAAACAATGTCTGATAACCATTTGAATAATACAGAATGTTTGCACTTCCACGATGATACATGTCTGGACATACCTTGCCAGCCTTGACGATTTCATGTTGAATGCGCTTGATGCGAGTCAGCGTATCTGAGCGGATGACGTTAAATCTGAATATATGTATGTTGTCAGTCGGCTCAACATCACCGTCAATGCAAAGCGTATCTAATCCGTCATCTCCTTCCACTTCATAAACCTTATAATGTTCTGCTACACCATCAGGACAGACAACTATAGAATAGCCTTTCTGCTTCTTCCTATATCCACGAAACGTATTGATTTCTTCTTCACTCTGAATGTTGTCTATGTCTGATGTGCGGGCAACATTGTCATACCCGAATACTTCTGTAGCCTTGAAATATGCCCAGTCATAGGTATCTTCATCAACCTCAATGTCCATCGTCGTATCACTATCTTCATCGCCCCAAAAGTCTATCGGTGTAAGGCTGATACTTCCAAGGCAAATGTTAGTAATTCCAAGTGCATGACAAACATGCGAAGCGGTCATCCATCTGTGGCCTGGTCCGATAAGTGCATCAGGCATAGACGTTAGTTCTTTCACGTATCGGTGCATCGCCAAGAAGTAATCGACCTGCTTCCTATTCTCAATAAAAGTGAGTTCCTGTAACAAGGTAAATGTTCTGACTCCAAGATTGGGAATGCTCTCTTTCCCTTCTATGACGAGCTTTCTTAATTGTTCTATTGCTGTTTCCATATAGTAGTTATTTTACTAATGGGTTATTGGAATTGTATGCAGCATAACTGATGACCACTTGATTACCAAGTGCAGGGTCATAGTCAAGGATGAGGTCGCCATACTTGCGTCCTTCTGCCAACAGATTGCATAAAAGAATCTCGTCTTCCGTCAGAACTTCATGCTCTGTTCCTGTGACAAGACGGACAACGATGCCGTCCATCTTTGGTATCATGTCATACGATGTAAACAACTCGTATAGATACTTTGCGCCACTTTTACCATTAGAGGCATACGACATGATTTCCTCAGTACAGAACAACTCAGAATGGAAAAGCTCACAGAGTTGTTCAACGAGTATATAGTTTCTGACACCTTTCAATGCCGGTATGGCTTGAACTATAAAATCACTGATAACGGACATTCGCTCATAGTAGTGTTCCAAGAACTCTATTCTAAAATGTTTCTTCCGTTTTATTCTGTTCATGGGAGTGCTACCCAAGAACATAGAGTCCTTCGCTTGTTTGATAAGCTCTGCTTTCTTCGACTTGGATAGTTGTCTTATGGTCGGTATGAAGCCACCATGTTCTCGTATTATACTGAAATTCTGTAAAGCTTTTGCTTTATAGTACAAGCTATCGTCCCATCTGTTTAACGTATCTAAGTCCAAATCTTCGGTTCTGAAGCGTTCTTTTACATGTTTTTCAACGAATCCATAGAAAGATGTATGCCACAAGCAACAAGCAGCCAGTTCTTCTTTGGTTGCTTTTACGTCTAGTGCTACTATCAACTCTTTGGTAAGCGAGTGCTCCCACAAGTCACCCTCCATCGGATAAGCGTTAAGATGCAGTCCGCTACCGTCCTCCCAGTCTTCCATGGTTATGTGACACACCTTGTCATTGGCATCCTCATGGAAAACTGGTTGTAACAGACGCAGCATGTCAATATGGATTTTGTACCAGCCAAGACTTTGCCTCATGTCTGGGTACATCCTGACAATATGAGGAGCCACATCCTCATACCGTACGCAGTCTAAAAGTTCCTTGAATGTCATATCAAACCTTTTTGTTGATTTCTATGTTAATCTCAGTCTCAAACTTCTGTACATATATGAAGTCAGTGATAGCGAAGTTCATGTGGTCAAAGAGGTTGTGAAATGCACTGATTAGGTGCAAGTCTTTCGTCAGTTCTCTATCAAGCCCCTCATTCCAATTAGGCGGTGGGCAGTCCATACCGATAAAAGTGTCAAAGTCCTCATTGATGTCCCTTGGCAGGGTTAGCGTTGGCAGCGTAACACCATCATCATATAATGGGTTCCAACCTCTGTCACAGATTGCGCCCCAAAGTTCTTCGCGTTCTTCACCTTGCAAGGGGTGAAGTTCTGGATAGTCATAGGAGAGGAAGCATTTAGCTGTAACCTCCATATCATCCCCCCAGGCGTTTTCTTTGATGCTGCCCCAGATACTATAAGCCCTGTCGTACATATCCTTCAGTGCGTCTCTCAGAGCATCGTTAAAGGCGATGATGTCTGGTAGAATATCCTCTTGGTGAGCCAGCACTCTCTTATTTATCATGCTCTTACGCAAGGATAACAGGCAGTCGCAATCGGAATAATCGTGCCGATTGTCGTTGTATTTCCATAGAATCTCTCTCTCGATGAGTTCAATGTCGTAATCATGTAAGTCAACCATATTACTACTTCTTTTCAAATTACACTGCAAAATAAACAAAGACCTCCGCCAACTGGTGGCAGAGGTCAAAGGAAAGTGATGTTATTGTGAAAAATAATTATATCTTCTGGATTTCTTCTTTTAAATCTTTTATTTCCTTGCAAATACCTTCTATAATCTCGTTGTCATTATTGCCAAATTGAGAAAACACTTTTTTCCCAATCCAAACCTTTTCAGAAGTATTGTATCCCCGTCCTTTCAATATTTCTTTTAATTTATGGACTTCTTTATCTTGGTTGTTGTCATAACCCTTAGTATCATAGTCAATGTGTCTTATTGCTATATAACCTTTCTCTTTATCTGTTATCGTTATTCCATATTGATTATTCAACTTATACCTATGGTTCTTTTCTTCATAGGCCTCAAGATTGCATTCTGATATAACTTTTTCTACGAGAATCCTCACATCCGATATCTTTATTTGCCTCTTTTTATTGTGGATCCTCTCTTCATATTCTTTGATCTGTTTAGCGCATTCTTTTTGTATCAATGCGATATCAATATGCTCATAATTATCTGAACTAATGAGGTATGGAATGACCGAAGCAACAAGATTCAACTCTTCATTTGTTTTATATGCTGGGTGTGGGATACCAATACATAGTTTTCCATTAAGAACACCTACATAAATATTACCACAAACAATCTTGTATTTGAACTGGATATTTCCTGACATTTTTGACAAATTTAAAAGTCTTTCAAAGCATTTCTTTCCACTAAGGAATATCAAATGCTTGGATTTGGTTATATTTATTAAATGAAGTGTATATGGGATTGTCTCTACTAATAAGGTATCGCTTATCTCATCTGCTTTTGGGGTACTGAAAAATGATGCGTTCGTGACAATAATTTTACTATCATCTTCTATTATTTCATTCAAATTAGTCTGTGACAAGCATCTTTTCAAGCCTTTCCAATAGCCCCATTTTCTATGATTCTCCCATGACGAGGGTTTACCTTCTTCCCTGCAGTAATTACCTTTAAGCAAATGATTCTGGTCTTGATTATTATTGTACAAGTATGACCAGTTTTTATTTTCACATTGCTCCTTGTAAGTACCTCCACTACCAGGATTAATTCCAACAATCATCAATTCCGGTTTTTCTGAAATCAGAGAAAGATCAGATTGGGTATAATATGCTAGATTTACCTCCTTACGACTCGCAATTTCATGATACTCTCTGACGGTTTTTTCAGCCCATTTTACAATTTCTTCTTGAATGTTCATAACTTCATCGGGATTATAATTAGAATACATCTGTTTGGTAGAGTTGTTTCACAGTTATCTCATCTTTATCTAACTGGTAGAGGCCAGAAGGCAAATCATCTTGGATTACCTCTCGCTCATAATAATCCATATCCTCATCTACTAAGACTTTTTTATAATAATTCTGCTCGTCTTGTTCAATTCTACCAGTAAAACATTGGGGAATCTCAAAAGACTCGCCATCATTTACTTCTATATGATAAGCTTCCAGGCCTTGCTGTCCTAAAAGCTCTTCCTCATTGGTATCATTATAGTCAAGACCAAAATCTTCACAAATACTTTCTATGGTTGGCATTATTAATACAAACATAACAATAAAAATTAAAAGTTAATCATTTTACAATATTTCTCTTGCTATCCATGCACAAGCTTCTGCATCTGCCAATGCATGGTGATGATCCTCTAAGCAATAGTCACAGGCAGCAGCTACAGTTTGAAGCTGGTGGTTTTCTAAATCAGGGAGTACTCGCCGTGAGACACAAAGGGTGTCATAGAACTCATAGTCTGGATAGTCCATCTGATAGACGCGGAACACTGCCTTCAGACAACCTTCGTCAAAAGGCTTATTATGAGCAACGAGTGGTAAGTTCGTTATCAGAGGCTCTATCTGAGCCCATACTTTTGGAAAAACTGGTGCATCGTCAGTATCTTCATGGCAGAGACCATGAACCTGTGAGCACCAATAGTTATAATAGTTCGGTTCTGGTTGGATGAGAGAGTAGAACGAATCTACTATCTCACCATTTCGTACAATGACGATACCAACAGAACAAACCGAAGAACGCTCGTTGTTAGCTGTCTCAAAATCTATTGCTGCAAAATCTTTCATTTTATTGTTTTTATTATTTCTAACAGTTGATAATAATAGTTGTTCAATGCTTCAACTATAATATCACTATCTGTTGATTTGATAGTAGGAAGATGTAAATATATCCTGTTCTTCAATCCCATGTTATCAATTATTGCATTGGGATATCTCTTTATTAATTCTTCTTTATACGGGACAAAACAATTTGTATCCCAGACTGTAACAAACACATGAAAGTAATCGTCATTTTCTATGTTTTTTCGTCCATACCAAGATTCAAGTCCTATTTTGTTTGTCTTATCATTGAAAGAAATTCCTAAATCCCAGCCTTGATAAATCCACCATTTAGCGCTTGTCATTTGTTTTAATCGGCTTTTGATTAATGACAATTTTGACAAGTATCCAATCTCTCCTTGGAATTTATCAGAAGATCTGGTATCATAACAGAATTGAAGTTTCATCAACATACCCTCCGGTTTGTTTTTCATAAAACGCATCAGTCGCCTAGGATGCATAAAACTGTTTTCTTCAAAAACAGGACTTAGGTATTTAACACCTAGTTCATGAATGGTTTTATCAAAAAAGCATTTTGCTTTGTCTCTAAATTGAGAGTGTTGGGACAATTGTCCAAAACCTAAATAACATGGTGCTTTTAAGTTTTTAATGTCATCATTGAATATTTTATCATTTATGTCATTAAGTTTAAACTGATTGTTCAAAGCAATTCCTTTATTAGGATTTGGATCTTTGAGGTAAAACAGGTTAAATATTTGAATAACACCATTAAGATTGCCGTAACCGTTAAGTCTAGCTCTCTCAGTAAACAATTCGTTTACAAGATTCAACGTGGGATCACTACCAAATTCATACCAATCTTCGGTAAAACTTTGGTCATTATCGAACTGACGCAGATGGTTCAGCAATTCCTTATCTGTTTCTGCATGATGATCAGGATACTTAAAATTGGCTCCACGCGAATTCATCATTACTATCGAACCAATAACATCCCATGAGTTGCCAAATTGCAGTAAAGTCCGCCAACGGTATCCCATGTCAGTATTGGCTATTTTATTATAGTGAGTATAGACTTTCATCTGTTTATTCATTGCTTATATTATATTTGTTCCACATTCTTTTAATCTTTCCGGCAATTTCTTTACGGAGCCAGAGAGGTTCCAACACTTCCATATCCTCACCGTTCCAAAGTATTTCTTGTTGGAAGTCAAACTCTGGACGGAGATTAAAGGTAAAGATGCTATACTCTTCATTGCGCTCTATCTCTTCCTGCGACTCGTGCATTTTCAGATCACGGATGTAATTGGCCTGTCCTGCTGACACCTTTAACTTAACAGGTTGAATCTTGACAGACTGTTCGGCTATGATACCAAAACAACCAGCAAAGAAATCCTCTGCCGTCCAATCCTTTGGCATTTCAAATGTCTCGTCTGTTGCATGAAGATATTTAATTCGATCAAGGGAATAGATACGTGGCCCTTTCTCATAATAGTAGGAATAAGTGCTACGAGCCACCATGTACCAACGCTGCCGGAATAGTTTTACACAATACGGCTGAACATCGAAGTTGTTCTCCTCGTCCTTCCAATAACTGTGATAGGTCATGTTTAGCACACGATTTTCCTTCATAGCTTCGATGATGGGCTGAAGGTAATCCTGCCCCGATGGAACATACTCCAAGATGATACGCTCTTTGATGCTCTGGCTATTCGCTAAAGCATTGCTGACACAGAATGTGTTGTAAAGCCAGGAACGGAGTCCGTTCTTGCTAATATCCTCTTCATTCTCGATGTAGTAACGGTACTCGCCACGCCCTTCATTGGCGATGTTGATGCCAAACATATCCCAGATGACATAACGCCAGTTGTCGAAGGTACGTTTGGGGATATCCACACCTCTGCTAATGTCATCGCGAAGCCATAGCTCGTTCAGTTCTTTGAATGAAATCTTCCGTCTGCGATATATGGTTTCTATCACCCAGACGTATTTGGTAATCAGGTTTTGCCCTCTATCGTTATTAATCATTTTAAATTGTTTTTCTACAAAATTATACTGGGGGTGCGCCAAGCTGTGGCAGAGGTTGGAGAAAAAGTAGATTTTGTTAAAAATTTATCTACATTCAACCTTTAGGGACATCTAAAGCTCGGAATTGTTCTTGAAGGTTCGTTATCTTTTCCATCAACTCGCCGAAAGTCAGAGGTTGCCCATAAATGAAGCTCTCCTTCATTTCGTTATAGTCAGCTTCGTAAGAGGACATCAGTTCGTCACTTGGTACAATCTGAATAGTGGCAGGTAGCTCTTTGTCGTAATCCACATAACCAACATGATAGAACTTGCGACGATGTTCCACAATCTCATGATAGAGCACCAAATCATTAAGAGCCATTTCTGCGTATGGGGTTTGCATCAGTTTCTCCAAGTCGTAGAAGTGACGTGTCATTCTATGCGTTCTCGGTTCGTCCTTCTGGAACTCTTCACACAAGAGGAAAGCTTTTTCCAAGAAAGTCCTGGCGGGACTGACAGTGCGGATTGTCTGGACAAGGTCGGAATCCACATCTTCATCCTTGAAGGTCTGTTCTATAAGTGATGAAATTCTTCTCATCTCGTAAGGCTCGGACATTGACAACACGCTAATCTCTACTTTAACCGTTGGTATTGCGTATGCGGCTTGGCTATCGTAGAGTGAAGGATATTGAACATAAAGAACAGATGGGTCTTTATCGTGTGGTACCTTTCTTGTCTCGCCATTTTCATTGGTTATGTTATTGTCTGTTAGAACTGTTACGTCAAGTCCCAAATCAGCCAGTTTTTTCATCAACTCGTCCTTAAACTCACCAAACAGAAAGTCTTGCCCTTTCTCTCGAAGATTATGGATTTGTGTATTACTGGTACAGCTCGAACAAGAGAGTTGCTTGACGTTCAAGAAATAGTCTCGGCTCAACGCCAAGTCTATATCTTCACTGAATCGGTTGATGATGTCCCAGCCTTTACTCAGGCTTGTACCGCCTTTGAACAACAGATACTCAGATACGCTAGTGTGAAACAGCGCATACAATACTGCTGTTACCCACCAGTCCTTCTCAGCAGCAGCTTCATCAATTTGTCTTGCCTCAACTACACCTTGTATCATCGCCTTTCGCTCGTCGAGCGAGAAATCTATCCATTTACTCATTGCTTTATTCCTTTCTTTATAATTTGTCGCATCCATACAGGAGCCAACAATAAATCATATTCTATGGTGTCAGTCTCAGGAGTTTCTGAGAACAATTGTCCAATCCTCGCTTCAACATCCTGAGTGATGTTATGCTCACCAATGTTGCGTAATGCCTGTACCAGTTCTGGCATCAAACGTCCTCGGAATGCAAAGTTCTTAGGTGCCCCATGCTTCAGAGTCACTGTTCGATTCCCTAATTTCAATTTTCGCCCAGACCCAGTAGTCAGAAAAATAGTATTCATGGGTACTTGCGTTGAGAATCCTAAGCGATTAGCGGCTGTGGCTCCAGTTGGTATAACTTTTGCCTTATCTCGTTTAGCAATTTCTTTCACTAATTCGTAAGCCGAAGGGTAAAGGATGCCAAAACGTGTCTTGCGTGGCTTGACATACACACCCTTGGCTATACGGGTAACCAATCCTTCTTTCTCAAATATGGCGAGTAACTTTGTGACATACTCAACATCATACTGAGGAAAAGAAGAAACAAAGAATATCTCGCCGAATTTACTGCGAGTAATCTTCTTTCTAATCTGCTGTACTACTGCATTCTCCATTGATTTTGTATATAAATTATGGTCGGAATGATAACAAATATTTCCGACCACAAAGATATAAAATTTCTTTCATACAACAATACTTTAAGTGTTGAAATTAAGTTTCATTGGCAAATTATAGCGTTTTTCTTGTTGTGCAGATGGCATTCCTATATAAATAATGTGTCGTTTTTTACATTAGGTGGCAATATAGCCAGAAAAGACGACTTCAAGAATAAAATGCCATGACTTAATCAAATCATGGCACACTTGTATGCTATTTGTGGTTCAAAAAAGTTACAAACGTTAAATATTCGTCTTTTTCCCAATCTTTAGAATCTAGGTTATCACTTTTCTACCGCTTAGTGCATAAACCATTAATATAAAACACTTTACAAATACGATGACTATAATACTGTAACGCGACAGGACTTCTAAGACAACACTCTTTCTTTACATTATCGCATTACTTCCCATTATTAGCGCCCCACACTTACTATTGCTAAATGTACGTATCACATCCCATGTAACTCCGTTAGAAGTCCCACGTAAGTCCCAATAATCATACAAGCAAGATAGGAGACTGATAGGAGCCACCACGGTCGTACAAATGGAACACTAATTACGTGGTCACATTTGCATGTTGAAATAGTAATCATCACCATAAAGATAAGACTTTAGCCTTGTACCACACATTTTTGAGTATAATGTTCTTTGTTTCAGAGAAAAACATGTAACTTTGTAGGCATGAATTAATTAAAAAAACCTATCCTTATGAAACAAAGGTATTATAGATTTGGAATATTGACCTGTCTGCTGCTTTTCCTACTGACGGGCAATATAGTTGCGCAAACCAATGAAGAGAACCAACAGACCTACACCAAGCTGATGAAACAGAAAAATTATGGCGATGCTATCAGACTGATGGAGAAGGTTCTGAAGGACAAGGAAAGTAAAACTGCCGAGAACTACTACAAACGGGCTGCCGCATACGCTGCCATAGAATCTTATGTAGAGGCTGTGGCTGACTGCACTTCGTCGCTCATGCTCGACGACACCAATACAGAGGTATATTTTCTGCGTGGCAAATGCAAGTATCTTTTCGGTGATGTAACCTATCAAGACGATTTACTCAAAGGCGGTGAACAAGGTCAGAAGTATTTGGCAAAACTCGGAGCTAAGAAGCCAAAGGCTGAGCCGCAGCAAAACTACTATGCCCAGCAAACTCCCAGTCCAAAACAGGACATGACAGATGTGGATCAGAACATTCCTATGGTAGCTGCCAACAGCAACAAACACACGTTTGTGGTTATTGTGGCAAATGAGAAATATATGGAGAATAACATCTCTGCTGTCAACTATGCCGAAAACGATGGCAGGATATTCCGCCAATACTGCATCAGGACCTTGGGCATTCCTGAAGAAAACATCCACATGAAACTCAATGCCACCAAAAACCAGATGCGTGCAGAAATGAAATGGGCACAAAATATCAGCAAGGCTTTCGGACAGAAGGCCAATATCATCTTCTATTATTCTGGTCACGGAATGCCTGATGAGGTAAGCCGCAAAGCCTATCTGTTGCCTGCCGACGGTATAGCAAACGATCCTGAGAGTGCTTACCCCCTATCCACACTCTATGAACAACTGGCAGGACTGCAGACCAATGCCGTAATGGTATTCCTCGATGCTTGTTTCAGCGGAGCACAACGCAACGGTGGCATGCTCACCAGCACCAAGGGTGTGAGCATCAAGCCCAAAGCCGAACAGGTCAGCGGTAAGGTAGCCGTATTGAGTGCCACAAAAGAAGACCAGACCGCCTATCCCTACAACGAGAAGCGCCACGGTCTGTTTACCTATTTCTTACTGAAAAAACTCCACGACACCAAGGGCAATGTGACATTGGGCGAACTGAAAGACTATGTAGAGTCTAATGTCTATCAAACCAGTACCGTGAAATATAAGACGCAGACCCCTACCCTCACCATATCGGCAGCCAACGAACAATCATTGTTGAACATGAAACTCCGTTAACCCATGATCAAGAAATACATCCTACTCCCACTGTTGCTGATTGCCGCAACATTTATTTATGCGCAACCTCAGCGCAAAGTGTTATTGACGCTCAAAAAGGGCGAAATACTTTATTATGCCGAATATGCCAGCAATATGCGCATTAATGGTCATAAGTTTACTTGTATTCTTAACGATACGCTAAATGACAAAAAGATCTTTATCCACAACGGGGAACGAAAAGTAACAGCAAGCGAAATCTACGCTTATAACATCAATCCTGACGATTTCAACAAATGCGTCTTTGAATATTACAACAATATCAAAGGTACTGACAAACAGCAACACTACCTATCTTTATATGGAGTGAATTATGGACCATACGAAGGCATCGACTACTACTACGAGACCGACAAATGCGATGATTATACCGGACAATCAAACATCAACTATGCCCTCCCCCATGAATTTAGATTCACGCTCATGGGCGAAGACTATTTTCACTACGAAGACGGTAGTATTCTCGACGCAAAAGAAACGAGATACGAATATCAAAGTCCGAACAAACAACACGAAATCCACATTGATCATTCCAAACGCTTTGTCACCTTGGATGACAGAAGATTTATCATCCCGATTCCTATGGATGGAAACTGTAGTAAATACGATCCAAGAGTCTGTCTGTTTGACGATGGTACTTGTTTCTATGAGCAGACCTGCGAGATGACTCCCGGAATCAAAACATTCCAGTTCTTTATCACTCCAACAGCTATCAAACAACTCATCGTAGGAAAAGAATACTACGATTTCGACAAACATCAGGTACTACCTTATAAAAAAGATGCAGATTATTCAGGTTCTATTGATTACATGCTGTGGCCTTACGAACGCCTTGGATGGGATTACAAGAACCACGAATTAGTTACAACCTACAACTTCACCCTTCAAGACAAGAGCAAACGCCATCTTTTTATCGCCAATTGGAAGTATGATTACGTATTGATTGACGGAAAGAAATACGGAAAGCACTGCCCTATAGATGCTTTCTACGACGAAGATACCAATGCCTTTGCATGGACCACTATCGAAGGCAACGAGATTGTGCTCTATACTTTTGATCTCAACTGACAATGTGGCTTACCATTCTCTTTGCCATCACCACATTCTTCTCTGACTACCACAGAGAGGCTCAATGTGCTATCGACCTTTTCAACCAACATTCGGAGATAAGGACTGAACTCTGCCATTATCTCACTGAAGAAGAGAGCCGCATGGCACAAGCCATCGTCATGCCCGAAGTGGCAATGTACACCAAACTGGGTGGACAGATGGAATATCGCACCCTTTGTCTGATGTATATTCTCCACAGCAAGGCTGAGTTCAGCATCGGCCTGTTTCAGATGAAACCCTCGTTTGTAGAACAACTCGAACAACAACTGGCTGCCGATAAAAACTTGAAAAGAAAATATGCCAAACTCTTCATCCACAAGCGCAACGCACGCGAATGTAGAAAAATACGCATGGACCGCATGATGCAACTGAAATGGCAGACTCGCTATCTGGCTGCCTTCGTGGATATTTGCAAGCAAAAGACTGCCAACATCCACTTTACTTCCACGCAAGAGCTGTTGCGTCATTGGGCAACACTCTATAATGCAGGACTGCATCGCAGCGCTGCCGATGTCAATCGCTTGCAGAGACTCAAACAGTTTCCTCACTTCCGCAACAAATACAACTATGCCGATGTGGCATGGGAGTTCTATCAGCAACTCAACAATACAACCTACAAATAGTATAAGTCATGAAAAAACGAATCCCGATTACGCTGACAATATGGATACTGCAAACGCTCTTGGCAACTGCTGTCCACTGTCAATCCCTTCAGTTTGTAGAGACCGACCACCAACACTACACCTTCGGCGAAATGATCACAGACCTCGATTCCATCGCCAAACGCTATCCCGACTTTGTGAGTTACGAACTTGACAGCGCCACAACCCTACTGGGACATCGGTTGCCTGTGGTGACACTCGGCAACCGTTCGGCTCGTCACCACATCATGGTACAAGCCACCATGCACGCTCGCGAATATATGGCAACACAACTCACCATGGCACTCCTCGAACATTATGCCCAGATGTGCTATCAAGACATTTGTGAATATAAAGGCCAACGCATCAGCAATCTGCTGCAACAAGTGTGTTTTGTCATCATCCCGATGGTCAATCCCGACGGAGTGGAGATTGCACAAAACGGCAGCAACGGTCAACTGACCGATGAAGTGAAACAATGGGTAAGGCAGACTGAAGACAACGGCACCTCGCATACAAAAATCAAAGCCAATGCCAACGGGGTGGATATAAACCGCAATTTCGGCAATGGCTTCAACAATCCGTTTACTTCAAGCCGTAAGACCCATCGCAGTTTCAATTTCTATTCGGGCTTGTTGCCCTACTCCGAGCCAGAGAGCCAACTGATGCTCCGTGTGTCGCAGCGCTATGACTATGACCTTTTTCTCAACTATCACACATCGGGCAACATCATCTATTACGGATGTCAGAATGCAAAAAAATACGTCAACAAGTTAGCCCACGACTATGCCAAACTCATCCATTGCCACACCAATTATCCACTCTATGGTCCAGATAGCGCTCCTGCCGGCGGCACATGGGCTGACGACGTAGAGATTATCTACCAATGTCCCAGCGTTACCGTAGAATTAGGAAGTACCAATCCCGTACCCATCTCGGAGTTTCCTGCCATATTCGAAAAGCATAAAAATGTTTGGGCTGACCTCGCTATCGAAGTGCTGGACAACCCATAGCCTCTATACTTTTTAATGCATATCCCATCAAGAATGGGAAAGTGCAGTCTTGGTAGATTTTCTGTAAAGCAACATCAGACAGACAAAACCCAACAAACAGAAAGGAATACCGGCAAGTGCCGTATAACGCGGTGTGCAACCAAACGAGATGGGCAATCCGCCAACAAATGCACCAAGCGCATTACCAAGATTGAACGCCATCTGTACGCAGGCACCTCCCAGCATCTCACCACCTGGTGCATGACGCAGAATGAGGAATTGCTCAGGACCGCTTACGGCAAACAAGCAGCCAGCCACTACCACCATAAGCACTACCGAGAGCCATCCATAATCGGCAAGGAAGAAAATCAATATCAGTCCGACAACGGCAAGAAGCTGTGTGGCTGGTGCAACACGATAGGCTGAATAGCGGTCGGAAAGCACTCCACTCAGTATGTTGCCGAGCACCATTCCTGCACCAGCGGCTATCATCAGCATCGGAACTTGAGTCAATGCAAATCCACTCTCTTGCGAGAGCAACGGAGAAATATAGCTGTACCAACAGAACACACCACCATTGCCAAGCAATGTTGCCGTAAGTATCAACCAAGGAGCACTGGTGCTAAGAAAGCGAAACTGCCCTTTGAAACCTGTCACTGGCAAGCGATCCATATTGGGCACCCAGCGCCAGATACAGCAAAGGACGAGCAAGGCACATATACTGGTAATGAGGAAAGGGAATCTCCAAGACCATGTGGAACAAAGCCAAGACGACACCGGAACACCCATCAGGTTTGCCACCGTCATTCCTGCTATCATGGTTGATACTGCCTTACCCTTCTTATCTTCGGGTGCAAGATGCACAGCCACGATAGACGCTACTCCGAAATAAGCACCATGGGGCAGTCCTGAAATGAATCTTGCCACCAGAAACAACCAGTAGTTGGGAGCAAGCACAGAGAGTACGGCACCCGCAAACATCACCAATGCCAAAAACAGCAAGACACTCTTGGGCTTGAATCTATAGCCCACAATGAGTAGCGGTGCACCAACTGCCACACCTAAAGCGTATGCAGAAATCAGGTGTCCTGCCTGCGGAATACTAATCGACAAACTTGATGCTACTTCCGACAAGATAGCCATCATGACATATTCAGTAATACCTAATGCAAAAGTGCCAAGAGATAAGGCAAAGAGAGCTTTCTTCATTTGTGTTTTCAATTTTCGTGCAAAGATAGGGTAAGAAAGTAAGGTATAATTGGTAGATATTATCAAATAATTGTCTAATTTTGCACCGACAAGCATTATACCTGATCGATTATGAGGAAATATTCAAAGTCAAAGGATATGGTTACCGACGAGAAACAACCTGCGTATGAGGTGCTCGACTACGACACAGAGGGAAAGTCGTTTCGCTATCTGCATCATGAGGTGCCGATAAGCGAAGAGATTGCCATCCACTTCCATCCTGAATTGGAAATCAACTGGATAGTGCGTGGCTATGGTATGCGCATTGTTGGCACCTGCCATGAGTTTTTCTCACAAGGTGAAATGGTATTCATGCCTGGCAGCATGCCCCATTGTTGGATATACGATCCTGAGTCGTGTGGCGACACAGGTCGCAAGGAGTCGCATGTGTGTCAGTTGTCTGCCAACATGTTGTTGCATGCCTGCATCATATTTCCCGAACTGAAACCTGTAGTCAACTTTCTGCTTAGTCTGCGCCAAGCATATCTGATTACGGGCAACAGCAAAACCGTAGTCTGTCAGCAACTATTGGCGATGGAGCATGCTGATGATGCCATGAGGCTGTGTCATCTGTGGTCTGTCCTTACCTATATAAGTCATCACCCTGCCGATTTATTACCCATTGGTAAACCAGAAGACACCACGTTTGAAATGAATCAGAGTATTGAACAGATGCGCAAACTATTGGACTTTATATCGCTTCATTATAAAGAGGAAATCAGGCTCAATGATATTGCCCAGCATCTGAATCTCAGCACAGCGTCCTTCTGCCGATGTGTGAAGCAGGCCACTGGTCAAACATTCATTGCTTATCTCAACAGTTATCGGTTAAACAAGTTTTGCGAACTGTTACAATCTGACACAACACAGCGCATCAACGAATTGGCATGGGCATGTGGTTTTGGCGACATCCCCTATTTCAATCGGTTGTTTAAGAAAGTAAAAGGCATGACTCCATCCGCATGGATTGCAGAGAGTCGGAAGTGTGTGGAAACAAAGTCGTAAGATTTGAGCGAGTCTGAGACATCAGAATGAGACAAAACTGGCTGTTTCCAAATACTGTATGAAATATCTGTAAATTCGTCAAGGCTGCCCTTTAATAACGATATTCTTCACTTCCACTGCCATATCAAGGTCGTTGCGTCGGCAACGGGCAAGCCATTTTCTGAAGTTTTCTACTGTAGTCTCTCTGGGCATGAGTACTGTGGTTGAACGGTCGATGGTCTTGGTCAGAGGATTGGGTGAGAAAATGATGTAGAGCTGATTATACTCTTTGCTTTCTTGACTGTTGAGTATGTATTCATCTACTAACGAAGCGATACTGCGGTCAGCATCCTTAGGTGAGAAAAGCACATAACGACGGTTTGCCTTTACTGGAAAATTGCCTGTCGTCTGTTGGCGATAAGGCAAGAGGCAATAGGCTTTCTGACTCTCATCGATGAGATAAACCAGACAATAACCATCAGTGGGCGACTGGAAAGAGAACACCGTGTACATGATACTGACAGCCTTCTGCATGAATTTCTTCGACTTAAAAGAGCGTTTTCGTTAAGCCAAATATGCTGAGTTAAGCTTGTTTTCACTATGCCATGGCGAGAATAGATGCACTTAAATAAATGCGCATTTAACATCATTTGCAGAAAAAAACTTGGAAGCTATCCATATATTTTCCATATTTGCCAAATCTATCACTCGTTAAGCCGTAGAACATCATCCTTATAGATCATCAATTCGGCAAGCGACAGATAGTGAGAGTAATCAACCCTAAGAAATAACTTTTTAAAAACCAAGAAACATGAAAAAGTATGTATGTGATGTATGTGGATGGATTTACGACCCAGAAGTAGGTGATCCCGAAGGCGGTATTGCACCAGGAACAGCATTCGAAGACATTCCCGATGATTGGGTTTGCCCTCTTTGCGGAGTTGGCAAGGACGAGTTTAGTCCAGTAGGCTAATCTACGTTCTCAGACTCTATATTCATTTAACTTTTAATATTAGGAGGAACTATCATGACAAAAATAAAACAAGTATATCGCTGCCCCATCTGCAGCAACGTAGTAGAAGTATTGCACTCTGGAGCTGTTCTGAGTTGCTGTGGACAACCCATGCAACTGATGGAAGAAAACGCTACCGACGGAGCCTACAAGAAACATGTACCTGTTATCGAGCCCATAGAGGGAGGTTTTCGTGTCAAGGTAGGAAGCGTGGAACACCCCATGATTCCCGAGCACTATATCGAATGGATTGAACTCCTCACTCCTACCGATGTGCTTCGTCATGAATTGAGACCAGGCGAGAAACCTGAAGCTATCTTCATGACTAATGCCACAGAGGTGACAGCACGCGAATATTGCAACCTACACGGACTGTGGAAAGGCGAATAATACATTTCTCACTCATTTATACAAACAAGGACAACGAGTACTAATGCTCATTGCCCTTGTTTTTTATTTATTCTGTTGACGAATGGCATACGACTACAGATATAGAAGCTACTTAAAGAAACGATTCAGTTGCTTCACAGCCTTATCAAATTGCTTGACAGGCAAAGTATAGTTCTTCACAGGATTCATCTTGCTATCGTATATATCAAGCGACCCCTGTGGAGTCTTTTCCAAAATACTATCTTTGTCGATAATGAAAGCATAATTCAGATTGCTACCTACTATCTGCCACAGACGGGGTGAACTATCAGTCATAAGCCTGCCCATAGAATAGTCGTCTTCAGGATTCTTCACGCCTAAATATTCCTTCATCAACGTAGGGACCACATCATAATGAGTCGTACGATGTGCATACTGATGTGGCTGTTGTCCTGGCACATGCCATATCATTGGAACTCCTATCTGATGAATAGAGAAATTACTATTGTTTCCCCAGTAATTGCGATGATTCTCATTAAACTCCTGACTATGATCGCCAGTGATTATAACCAAAGTATTCTCCAACAATCCTTGCTTCTTCAAAGTCTCAAACACTCTGCCTAAGAGTAAATCATCTTGGTAGCAAGTATTGCGATAAAGATTCCAAAAAGGAGTGGGATCCATATTGTTGTTCAGTTTCGTGTAGTCGGCAAAGGCCCATGCTGGCTGAAAACGCGTATTCTTATCGACAGGTAACTCAAAACTATGAGGAAGGTCAAAGAAGAGGAACGAGAAGAAAGGCTTTTTCTTGTCCTTTCTACCTTCCACATCGGAAATAAAGAGATTGGTAATACGAGTATCTCGGTCCAAGGCTGTCTTACCCTCGGTCTCTGTTCGTATACCAGGTACACCACCAAAGATAACCCTGCCGAAAGGAGGGTCTGCCCATGTAGCACTGGGATAAGTATGAATATCATATCCTAAAGCCTGCAACCTCTGTATCAAGAGTGGTTGCACATGAGCAGGTTCAAAACTTTCCCAATAATAGCAAGACAAACCGAAGAAAAGGCTAAACACACCACTCCTCGTACCATTGCTTCCACTCGTATGATTAGTATACCATTGATTCTGTTTAGCAAACTGATAGGTATGAGGCATGCACTCAGGAGTCAGCGCCCTGCGATTCCATGAATCAATAAGAATAACTACAATATTGGGTAAAGAATCGGGGTTTTCCGCTTCTAATGGGTGTATGGGATATTGCAAGTCAGTACTATGTCTGCCCTGGGTATTCCCCATTCCTCTTGGTTGTTTGAATCCCCACTTGAGCAGTAAACCATTAGAAGTAGTAGGAAAATAATAAGGTAATAAGGTGGCACTCTTCATAACCGACTGATGCTGATAGAAGGCTGCATATACATGCCAAAGATGCGCATAAAGCGTACTGCCTACAAAGATGCCTACCATCAGCCAAGCATAGGCTTTTCTTCTCCATAACCAAAAACGATGAGACAGATACCACACTCCCACTACGACAGCTGCGACAACAGCAAAGAGTCCTACTTCCTTAAGATAGAGCAAGATATCAAAATTGAATATCTCGCCTGCACCCTTGCCAAAAACCATACTCAACACAAAACCATTGATATGGAAATGATAGATGGAAAAAACCTGCGAGTTGAGGTAATTGAGCACACTGAGCAACACCACTCCAATTATCTGCACCACCAAAGCCGTCTTTCTGTATCGACACAACAGGAACAATAGACTTAAGAGATAAGGCACCAATGCAAACTGCGAAGCATGACTCACGCAAGATGCAGCAAAGAAAACCCATCCCTCCAAATCCATATAGTCGAGAATGGAACTATCCACAATATAAAAGCCAAACTGAATGGCTATCAATATTGTAAAAATGCATAAAACAAAAAACCTTGTTTTATGCTCTTTATCAATTGATTTTTATAAGTCATATTTAGGTAAACCTTAATTCCGCAACACTATTATAAATTAAACTTTTTAAGTACCTGAACAACAAAAAGTTCTTGCTTTGGCAAGCGGCAGAGCCGGTTACTTAGACTAGCTATGCGGCAGAGCCGAGCGGCCCAGGATTTTGCCATGTCGAAGAATTCACTTATCTTAGTGTTGCAAAAAGAAAACAAGCAAAAACTCCTTCTTTTTCTTTATATCCGCTTTTCTATGCGGCAAAGTGGTTCGTTTATGCCACCCATTTCCTTTTTATATCTTTCGTCGCCACGACACATGTCGAAGTCTACTATACCTTCGTTCATCCAAAGCTTTGTAGCCTCCAAAATAAGCAATATACCTGGCGAATAGCGACTAAAAGAGGTGTCGATAGCAAGACGTGGCATAAGTAGATTTTTGTTATGACGATATACAATCATAAATGCTGCAGGCTTTTTGTCTATTTCCAAAACATAAAGTTGAGCATCTTTTAGTTTTTTCAAGCTTGCTGTAGCGCAACCGTTTTTCACCTCGTAGACAGCCTTTAAGTAGGTGGTGATATTGCTGAAAGCATTATAGCTCTTGTGTCGCCAAGCCATCTTACGTTTGAAATAGAAATGCCAAAGATAGCGCAAATAGCTGTCGGAAGCCATATTGTCGTGGTTAAACACTTTTAGCTCCATTTTCTTACCATCTGTGGTAAGATGATTATACGACTTGCGAATATTCTTATATATATTTTTAGGTAGCGACGACACATATTCTTCGTGAGAAGCAAATTGTGTTAATGGTACATGAAAGCTTGTACGCTCGATAGTATTATTGTCGATTAGCTTCATTATTTTAGCAAAAGGAGTTTGACACGGCACATCAGCAAGGCTTAGCGTCATTCCCTTACATGAGGCTACTATATGGTCGGCAATAGCCTTCATTATCTCCTCGTTGCCTTCGTATGTATATGGGCAAACCATATTCAGCACACCTCCTACTCGGCATGATGGTATTCGTGCCTTTTTTGATGAGCGTGTAACAGCAAAAGGAATAATGGCGAAAGGTTTACCATCTACTGTTATTAAATCGTAGCGCATAATGGTAGTAAGTATTCCTAAACCATCTGTAGAATGGTGAGCAATGAAGTAATTCCATTCGTATGTCTGATAGTAGGTATAGTTGATGTATGCAGATGTTTTGTTTTCTGCTATCTTGTCGAGCACAAGCCATTGATTCTTAATGCTTTCTATCTTGCTATGTTGACTAATAGATATATTATTTTTCATAAGTCTTATACAATAGTTCGTTAAAATTTGAGTATATGGCTACGCAGCCTTAGGCTGCCAGCCAATGAGTTCTTAGACTAGCTAAGCGGCAGGGCCGAGCGTCCCAGGATTTTGCCATGTCAGAGGAATTCACTTAATTTAGTGTTGCTGTAATAATCAAACAAAACCTCATCAGACATGACAAAAATACAAATAAAATCTGAGAAACTCACTCCTTTTGGAGAAATTTTTGCAATCATGGAGCAATTTAACCCAAATCGGTCTTTATAAAATTACAAGATGCTTGTTCTAATGATTTGGTTAAAACAAATGATATATATAACCACCAATAAGCCCAATTGGTATTGATTTTCTTCATTTTTCATGCCCTTTAATAACGATATTCTTCACTTCCACAGCCATATCAAGGTCGTTGCGTCGGCAACGGGCAAGCCATTTCCTAAAGTTTTCTACTGTGGTCTCTCTGGGCATGAGTTCTGTGGTTGAACGGTCGATGGTCTTGGTCAGAGGATTGGGTGAGAAAATGATGTAGAGCTGATTATACTCTTTGCTTTCTTGACTGTTGAGTGTGTATTCATCTACTAACGACGCGATACTGCGGTCGGCATCCTTAGGCGAGAAAAGCACATAACGACGGTTTGCCTTTATTGGGAAATTGCCTGTCGTCTGTTGGCGATAAGGCAAGAGGCAATAGGCTTTCTGACTCTCATCGATGAGATAAACCAGACAATAACCATCAGTGGGCGACCGGAAAGAGAGATAGAGTTGATCGTTGGTATTGAAGCGGTCGGTTTCAAACTTATCGTCGGTGCCATTACACAACACTTTTGCCATAAACTCTACCTTGGCTCTTTTTATTTCGCGCGCCTTTCCCTTTACTTTTGCTGTGATGAGAAAACCATCATCTTGTGGTATTACGGTTATATCCGGTTTACCGACGGTCTCTATCCATTCGCCATTCACCTCGTATTCTGCCACCTGTACAAACTTATCAATAGATTCACTACTGGTTTCTTTGGCAAACGACGAATTGGTCATCGATACGGTAGTTCCAAATTCGTCTGCCAATGCTTTGATTTTAGCTCTTTGCAAGGCATAGTCCTTGGCTTCGCGCAACGTGACATTTTGTGGTGCTGCGTATGTATATTCACCTGCTACGGTTTACACCTTCTGCGCCATCAGCATGATGGGACAAAATAACATGGCAAAAAGCATCGTAAACTTCATTCTATTCATCATCTTTATAGATATCAAATTTGTAATGGTTAGCATACTTATTGTTTCACGCTGCAAATATAAGGACTATTTCCGGTTTTACAAAGTCTATTTTCACATTTTTATTGTAGCAGTACGAGGATGGCTCATTCATACTCAACATGAAACCCAAGCTCTATATACTAATGTACGCACGCGCACATACGCGCACGCGACTCGTCAACTTTTCGACCACCGACC
Source organism: Prevotella sp. P4-119 (assembly GCF_002251345.1). Taxonomy (NCBI): domain Bacteria; kingdom Pseudomonadati; phylum Bacteroidota; class Bacteroidia; order Bacteroidales; family Prevotellaceae; genus Prevotella; species Prevotella sp. P4-119. The sequence goes on from NZ_NPJB01000063.1 coordinate 204,795, forward strand.
ACCAATTACGTATAACAACCTACCATATAGCATCTTACAACGGTGGTCAAAAGATATTCAAATGAGTGATCGACCACCAATCGACCACCCATCAATATCCATGGCTGCCTATACAGTCTCCCCTTCAACACCATTCTTTATTACTTGATAACAATAGGGATAGTACCTTCTATGACAGGCCATATTGTTCATTGTGTTTGTACAACATTACACAACATTTGGCCAAGCGTTGGAAAACACCCTTGCCAAACGTTAGAAAATACTTTTATCAACGTTGGAAAACACTTTTGTCAACGTTGGATAATACTTTTATCAAACGTTGGATAATACTTTTATCAAACATTGGATAATACTTTTATCAAACATTGGATAATACTTTTATCAAACGTTGGATAATACTTTTATCAAACGTTGGATAATACTTGAAAATAATATAGTAGTTTACACAACTACTCGTTTTCCAGGTATTTGTGTCAACTGCAAGTGTTATTGCATCTATTTCTTTTATTTGTGCCAACAGCTATGTTCTGTTCATAGACCTAATAACACCGCACTGGTTTTGTAAATGTTTAAGCCATACAACAAACGCCACCATGTAAAATTATAATATATTTTTGCCCTAAAATCCGTTATCATTAGCAAAATCTTAACAGTACACATACATACTTGATAACTAAAGCGTTAGACGATATATAACGGCTTATAACGTGAGAGGGGTGTGGCATAGAATTCAGAAAGATCTGTTGACAGAAGTTAAAATTTGAGAGAGAGTAGAACTTGGTGGTGAGAGATTGGTATTGTGATGTGTTTTATGTATATTAATAGGTTCGCGCGCGAGCTGTGTTATGGTAGGCGCACGTCAAAAATACCCATTATGGCCATTTCTGCAACTTCAACTTGTCAGTGTACCACCCGACGGGTTGATTCGCCACAGACGCCTTGTAAATGCCTTAAAACGGGTATTATAATCACCAGATAGTATCGGCGATTTGACTATTGGCTGTTCGTCGCCACCTCGAACCATCTTCGTCGTGTTCTCGTCGTCATTTCGCTGTTTTTTCGTTGTTTTCTCGTTCGTTTTTCGATTGGTTCTTTATCGGCAAACGAATGACGAGCGAGAGACGAACGAAAGACGAACGAGAACCGAGCGAAAAGGGAACGAGAAGCGATCGAGAACGGAACGAAAATGGACAGAAAAAAGATTAAAATTCAGTGTGTTTTGTAAACAAGTATGCCTGCACATCGCATTCATCTTGTTAAAAATGTTAGCATACTATATATAGACATGATAGTATGTTGGCTATTGTTTAGTGAAGAGGTATCATACGATTTGCTAAAAACTGAATGAGATATATGTTTTCAGAGACGCAGAATGTAATAAATGTGAAAAGAAACAGAATAATCGCTATTTTTCTTTGTAATACGAAACAAAAAACGTAGATTTGCCAACGAATACTAATATTAAAACTATGATGAAACTCAACGACAAACAAACAGCTGCTGCCATTATCGCTGTAGGCATGGCATTCATGGGAATGGCCATCCGCAATGGCATTGTGACTTTTAAAGACCGCGACCGTACCGTGGCAGTCAAAGGATTGTGTGAACGCGAAGTGAAAGCTGATAAAGTGACATGGTCGCTAACCTATAAAGAGATTGGCAACGACCCTTCCGCCATGTACGACCTGCTGGAACAGAAGAACCGCAAGGTGGTGGCTTTCCTCAAATCGGCAGGCATCAAAGATGATGAGATAAGCATCAATCCTGCAGAGATTGCTGACCGGCAAGCCGACAACTATGGCAACGAAATCATGAACTACCGCTATAAGGCGAAAAGTGTGATTACCGTCACGTCAAACAATATCGACCAAGTGAGACAACTGATGCGCCGACAGGCTGAACTGATGAAGCAAGGCATTGCAATCGTCAGCGAAGAGTATAGCAACAACGTCACTTATGAGTTTACAGGGCTAAACCGCATCAAACCAGAAATGGTGCAGGAGGCTACCAAAAACGCTCGTGCCACTGCTCAGAAATTTGCAGACGATTCCGGCAGTAAGTTGGGAGATATACGTAGTGCACAACAAGGACAATTCTCGATTGAGAACCGCGACAACAACACACCGTATATCAAACGTATCCGCGTGGTCAACACCATGGAATATGCCTTAGACTGATACAGAAGCAGTATAAAGCAGAACGGTAAAAAAAGTATCGTGCCCCTTCTGACCTACAGGTCAAAAGGGGCACGACTGTTATAGTACGACTACTTTATGCTGCAAAAGCAAAGAGTCCGTCGAAGATGCATGAGCATACACCGAAGAGCACAATACCAGCAATGGTAAGTACCAAAGCTACACGAGTAGCGCAATCGGTGGTAAAGGTAGGCAATGGGTTCTCAGACTTGTTGATATACATAGCCTTCACGATGAGCAGATAGTAGTAGAGTGACACTACCGTGTTGATCAAGGCGATGAATACCACAAAGTAAGCCAGGAACGATCCCTGCTGAGCGGCAGCCATGAAGACGAAGAACTTCGAGAACATACCGGCAAATGGAGGAATACCTGCCAATGAGAACAAGGCGAGCGTCATGAGGAATGCCAAGCGTGGGTTGGTCTGATACAGACCATTGTATGCCGACATGATGGTAGAGCCGTTGCCACGCTGTTCAACAGTATTGATGACAGCGAATACAGCCATATTTGCCACCACATATACCAATACGTAATACATCAGCGAAGCCATGCCCATCTGAGAAGCACCAATCACTGCCAACATAATGTAGCCTGCCTGTGAGATAGAACTGAATGCCATGAAGCGCTTGAGTTCTGACTGGCGGATAGCGAAGAGGTTGGCAATAGTGATGCTGAGCACGATAACGATATAGAGCAGATACTCCCAATACTCAGTAAGAGGAGCAAATGCACGCGAAAGTACTACCAACAGAGCGAAGGCAGCTGCACCTTTTGACACGACGCTGAGATAACCAGTAACGGCAGTAGGAGCACCCTGATAGGTATCAGCAGTCCAGAAGTGGAATGGAACAAGCGAGAGCTTGAAACCGAGTCCGCTGAAGAAGAACACCAAACCCACAATAGCCAAAAGCAAAGAGGGCTGATAGTGTGCTACGCTGAAAAGCATCTGGAAGCGTCCTGCAACGTCATTGAAATAGAGCGTGCCTACTGTGCCATAAATCAAAGAGATGCCATAGAGCATGACACCACTTGAGAATGTGGCAGTGAGTACAAACTTAGCAGCAGCCTCAGCTGAGCGATTCTTATACTTATCGAATGCCACGAGACAAGCCATGGGCACTGAAGCCATTTCAAGTCCAAGGAAGAACAGCAGGAAATTGCCGCTCGACATCATGACATACATACCAAGCAGTGTGGAAAGTACCAATACATGGAACTCACCTGCAAGTTTCTCTGCATCGCGCTCAAGCCATGACTGGGCTACAAGCACTACGAGAAGTGTACCGAGAGTGAGAATAATCTTCATCACCTGAGTAGCCTTGGTAGCTACATACAGTCCGCCAAAAGCTTCTGCAGGACCTACGAAAGCGCATGACACAATCTGTGCCACGAGCAATACGGTCATCAGCATGCCGAGCGTCTGCACCTTCTTCTTTCCCTTGCCAAGCATCAGGTCGGCAAAGAACATGATAACCAGAGCAAGCACGAGTGATGCTTCTGGTAGCATATGTAAGAATTGTCCGTAATTCATTGTTGTATCTTGTATTTAAGGGATTAAAGAATGTTTGCCAGAATAGGACCTACTGCATCGCTGATAACATTGCTGGCCCAGAGAGGGAACAGACCGAGACCTGCCACACAAGCAATGAGGCAGATAACAGCTACACGCTCGTCCCAAGAGGCATCGGTCAACTCCAGGAAGTGAGGATTCTTCACCTCGCCATACAGAATCTTGCCGACTACACGCAGAATATAAACTGCGGTGATAACAATACTGGTACAAGCGATGATGGTGCAGACACGATGGAACATGTCGCCATTCTCAAACGAACCGACGAAAATAGTCATTTCTGCAATGAAGCCTGAGAAGCCGGGAAGACCAAGGTTTGCCAAACCAGCAATCACATAACCCACTGCAAGGAAAGGCATAATCTTCATCAGACCGTCCAAATAACGAATGTCACGAGTATGGGTACGACCATAAATCATACCGATGAGGGCAAAGAAGAGAGCCGTCATCAAACCGTGTGACAACATCTGCAGTATGGCACCAGTGCATGAAGTCTTGGTCATCATCAGCAGAGCGAAAAGCACCAAGCCACAGTGGGATACCGACGAATAGGCGTTGATATACTTGAGGTCGGTCTGTACGCAAGCAGAGAATGCACCATATACCACAGAGATAGTGGTAAGAATCAAGAAGATCCAAGCCAATTCATTGGCAGCATCAGGCAGAAGGTACATAGCCACACGGAAGCAACCGTAGCCTCCCAGTTTCATCAGTACACCAGCGTGAAGCATTGATACTGCTGTAGGGGCAGAAGCATGACCGTCGGGTGACCATGTATGGAATGGGAACATAGCACCAAGCACACCGAAACCTATAAAAATGAAGGGGAAGAAAATCTTCTGAATCTCTACCGGAATATTGTTCATGGCAGCAATGGCATTAACGTTCATCGTGGTATGACCACTGAAATAATAGATGCCAAGAATACCAATAATCAGCAGAGCAGATCCTCCCATCAGCATCAGAGTGAGCTTCATGGCTGCATACTCCTTGTTACCACTACCCCATACTCCAATCAACAGATACATGGGGATAAGAGCAACCTCATAGAACATGAACATAGTGAAGAGGTCGGTGCAGATGAAGAAACCATAGACACCAGTGGAAAGCAAGGTGAACCACAGGAAATACTCCTTTGTCAGTGGCTGCAAACGCCATGAGGCGAATGTTCCGGTGAAGACGATGATGCTCGAAAGCAACAACATCACAACAGAAATGCCATCGACACCTACAGAATAGGCAATATTGAGAGGCTTGAACCATGGAGTGCTTGCTGTAAGCAACATCACGTCGGTATTGCCGGCAGCACGCTGCTGAACAAAATAGATGGTCAGCCAAACAGACAGTGCCAGCAGACACGAAGCGCCAGCCACCATCACACCACGCACCTGATTGAGGCTCTTGCTCAGCCAAAGGCCAAGGAGCATCAGGGCGGGGATTACTACGAATAATGTCAATATACTCATTGTTTCGATTTTTCTTTATTCATAATGTTCAGAGAGCACATGCCAACAAGATGAGGGTCAATGCTACAGTGCCGGTGAGGAACCATACGGCATACTGGCGCACATCACCACTCTGCCAAGGACGAATAGACTCGCCAGCCTCGTTGGCGCCCCATGCCAAGAAGTTGAAAGTACCGTCAACAATGTGGCGGTCGAACCAGGCAATAGGTTTAGAAATGCAACGGAAGATGATACGGTGAGTAACATACTGCCAGATTTCGTCTTGATAGAAACGCTTATAGGCAGCACGATGCAAACGCGGGAACATCTTGTACAGACGATCGGCGACAGGCTGACTCTCACCCTTATATATATAGGTGGCGAGGCAAATACTCAGAATGGCAATGACGGTAGAGGTCAATGCTATCTGTACGTCGAAATGGATGTTGTACTCCTGACCGCTGGCGGTTACAAACGAACCGAAGCTGCCTCCCCATCCTGCAAATCCTGCAATGGTGGTGTAAACACCAACACCAACAGTGATAACACAGAGAATAATAAGAGGAATGGTCATGGTAAGTGGAGCCTCATGTGGAGTATGGTGCTCGTGGGCAACCTTGTTTTCGGTTCCCCAGAATATACCATAGTACAAACGGAACATATAGAAAGCGGTCATAGCAGCAATACCTGTCATAATCCATCCTACCACAGGGCTATAGGCAAAGCAGGCACTGATAATTTCATCCTTGGAAGAGAATCCAGAGAAGAAGGGAATACCAGCAATAGCCAGACAGCTGATGAGGAAGGTAATATGAGTAATAGGCATATACTTACGGAGACCACCCATCATAGCCATTTCGTTAGAATGAACGGCATGAATGATACAACCAGCACCAAGGAACAAGCAAGCCTTGAACATGGCGTGGGTGAAAAGGTGGAACATAGATGCCATGAAGCCCAACTGTGCATGGTTATCGAGCATCGCATCGTGACCTGGCAGACTCACACCAAGAGCAACCATCATGAAGGCAATCTGTGAAATGGTAGAGAATGCCAGCACACGCTTGATATCGCTCTGGGCACATGCCACTGCAGCTGCATAGAATGCGGTGAAGACTCCCACCCATACCACAATGCTCAACTGAGGCTGTGCATATTCTATCCACAGTGGGAACATACGGGCAATCTGGAACACACCAGCAACCACCATCGTGGCGGCGTGGATCAGCGCAGACACAGGTGTAGGACCTTCCATGGCATCGGGCAACCAGATGTGCAAGGGGAACATAGCACTCTTACCAGCACCACCGATGAACATCAGCACAAGAGCGGTAGGAAGAATAAATGTTCCTGCAATCACAGCCTTGGCGGTATTGCCGGCAATGAATGGAGTGGTTCCCGCACCCATCTCGATAGTTCCTGCAAATGAGAAACTGAACGATTCGGTGTAGTAACCGAAGATCAGAATACCGATAAGGAAGAAAAGGTCGGCAAAACGAGTTACGATAAATGCCTTCTTAGATGCTGCAATAGCTGGCTTCAATGGATAGTAGAAACCAATCAACAAGTAAGATGATACACCCACAAGCTCCCAGAACAGATACATCTGGAAGATGTTGGTAGCTACCACAAGGCCAAGCATTGACATGGTGAAGAGACTCAGGAATGCGTAGTAACGCTGGAAGCCTTTTTCGCCGTGCATATAGCCAAACGAATAGATATGTACCATCAGACTGACTGTTGAAATAACGATGAGCATCATCACCGAGATGGGATCCAACAGAATACCCATATCAAAATGGAGATTGCCCAACGGCAGCCAGGTGAAGTTGTAAGGAACAATAGTAGCGAAAGTGCCATCAGCCAGACGGGGAGCAAAGAAATAGCTGAACGCCGTCATATAAGACAACACGGTCACAAGTCCCAACGAAGTGGTGCCGATAAGGCCTGCGACCTTATGCGACAGCTTCATGCCATAGAGTCCCAATACCAGGAACGAGAGAGCTGGCAGAAGCAGAATCAAAAATGTATAACTGTAATCCATCACTTCTTAATTACCATTTCATGTTTTTGATACTTTCAACGCTGTCGCTCTTGAAACGGCGATAGACATTGATGATGATTGCAATCGCAACGGCAGACTCGGCTGCACTTACACCGATAGAGAAGAGTGTCATAAACATACCCTCCATGCTATCAGGATAGAGCATACGGTTGAATGCTGCGAAATTGATATCGACCGCATTGAGCACCAACTCAATGGAGATGAGCATGGCAATCAGATTGCGACGGGTCACAAAACCAAATACACCGATAAAGAAAAGCAGTGCACTCAGGATGAAATAAAATTCTACTGGTACCATAGTCTTAGTCCTCCTTTCTTGATACTACCAATGCACCGATAATACATGCCAACAGGAACAGTGAGATGAACTCGAAGGGGAGTACATACTGATACTTGCCGGCACCTACCAGTGCATGACCGATTTCACGCATGGGAACTTCCTGATCGGGAGTTACCGTACCAATATAACGCGACATGCCGCGCAACATATCATTCTTAAGGAATACCAGCACTACAGTTGCCAAGCCCACAACGCTCAACAAGGCACCCATCACTACACGGCTGCCCTTGAGACGCTCTACCATACCCTGAAGGGTACGTTTGCTAACCAACTGGATGGCGAAGACATAAATCATCGTCACGCCACCAGCATAAACTGAAATCTGTGCTGCTCCCAGGAATGTATAGTCGAGCAGGAAATAAAGACCTGCTACGCCAAAGAGCACAAACAACATAAAGGTTGCGGCTCTCATGATTCGCTTCGTCGTCACACACATCACGGCAGAGCCGAGAATGACGACAGCGAGAATGCAAAACATTACTAAATTAGCCATTGTCTTTACTTCGTTTTAGTGTTAAACTTACCGATAGTCATGCTGGCACCACCTTCCAAGAGGTTGGGCAGAGAACCACCCTGATATACCTCCTTGTCGAGGTGGAGTACCAGACTCTTACGGTCGAATACGGCATTCTCGAAATCGTTGACAAACTCGATAGCATCGAAGTTACAAGCATTGGTACACAACTGGCAGAACATGCAGTCACCAAGGTCGTAGCGATAGTCATCGAGCACCTTTTTCTTCTTGCCGGTCTCGGGATCTTCCTGCATGTGAGAAGTGATCTTAATCGTGCCATTAGGGCAGGTTTTCTCACACAATGTGCAGGCCGTACATTTATAAGTTCCGTCTTCGTTACGCTTGAAGACGAGGCGTCCACGGTGGCGCTTTGCCACGTGGAGCGTAGTTTTACGGTTCTCGGGATACTGCTCCGTAGATTTGTTGGTAAAGAAGTCCTTGAAATATTCCTTCCAAGTAATCTTCATACCAGTCAGGAGCGTCTTTACTCCATGTCCGAGTTCTCCGAAATATGATTGGTTATTTTCCATTTCTATTCTTTACACCTTATTTAATATACCATCCGAGTGCCACCACGATAGTCATCAGCACAAGGTTGATGAGGGCCAGCGGCATGAGATATTTCCATTCAAGTTTCAGAATCTGGTCGATACGCAGACGTGGGAAGGTCCACTTAATCCACATCAGAATCCATACCAAGGCAAAAGCTTTACCCATGAACCATACGATACCAGGGATATAGTTCATCACCTGATCGAATGCTGCTACACCAATGTTAACAGGAGCCCAACCACCAAGGAATACGGTGGCGGCAATACCAGCAATGATAAACAGATTAAGGAACTCTGCCAGATAGAAGAAACCAAAGCCCATACCAGAATACTCAGTATGGTGACCTGCGGTCAGCTCACTCTCAGCCTCTGCCATATCGAACGGACCACGGTTGGCCTCAGCGTTACCGGCAATGAGGAATACGAAGAAAGCGATGAGCGCAGGAATGTGGCCCTGGAAAATCAACCAACGCCAAGGTCCTGTCTGAGCCTCAACGATACCAGAAATCTGCATCGTTCCTGTCAGGATGACAGCTGTAATCAGACAGAGGCACAATGACATCTCATAAGAAATCATCTGTACGGCACCACGCATAGCAGATACCACAGAATACTTATTGTTGGAACTCCATCCTGCAAGGAAGATACCTACCACACCGATAGAAGAAATGGCAGTCAACAGGAATACGCCCACATTGAAGTCGAGCACCGTTGCACCATTGTTCCATGGCAGGAACGAAAAAGCACCTACAGAACCGATAATAACCAGCAGCGGAGCCACGGCATAAAGCAGTTTGTCGGCTTTATCTACAAAGAAAATTTCTTTGATAAGCATCTTCAGTACGTCGGCAAACACCTGCATCAGTCCCCAATAGCCCACACGCATCGGACCAAGACGGCACTGGAAGTAGGCACACACCTTACGTTCCATGAAAATCAGCGCAATGGCAATCAGCGCATATCCTACAAGGATTCCCGCACCAATCAGCACGCACTCTATCAATATCGACCAGAAGTCGCCCAGTCCCAAAGTGACACGAAGCAACTGGTCTATCCAGTTTGTTATTATTGAAAAGTCAAACATGATATTTTACGTTCTTTTGTTGTTTAACGGTCAATGTCGGGAATCACAAAGTCGATGGCAGCACCAGTTGCCACAAGGTCGGCAATCTTCTGACCACGAAGCATAGGATCAAGCGCACCGGTAAGCGAAAGTCCCATAGGACGCATCTTCAAGCGGTAAGGACTCTTGTCGCCACGTGAATCGAGATAGACACCAAACTCACCGCTGGCTCCCTCAACAGAGAAATACCATTGTCCTTCGGGTACCTTGATAATGGGTTTCTGCTTCACATAGAAGTCACCGGCAGGAATATTGTCGATTAGTTGCTCAATAATGCGCAGACTCTGATACATTTCCTGAATGTGACAGGTATAGCGGTCCATTGTATCGCAACCAGTCATAATAATCTGATCCCATTCAACCTTATCGTACATATCATACGGATGGTTCTTACGTACGTCGTTCTTCCAACCAGAAGCGCGACCAGCAGGACCAGTTACTGCATAGCTGATACAATTTTCGAGATCCATCGGACCAACTTTCTCAAAACGATTGTGAGTAATGATATTGTCACCAAACACATCAACATACTCCTGAATCATTGGTTTGAGATACTTCACGAGCGCCTTCACATTCTCCACGAAGTTGGGATCGATATCATCCTGCAGACCACCGATGCGGTAGTAGTTCTGGATGAGGCGTCCACCAGTGGTTTCCTCCATGCAGTTGAGCACATGCTCACGATCGCGCATAGAATAGAGGAAGGCTGTCAATGCACCCATGTCCTGTGCACAGCATCCCACATACAGCAAGTGTGAGTCAAGACGCTGCAACTCGTCCATGATGGTACGGATATACTTGATACGGTCGGTCAGTTCGACACCCATACCCTCTTCTATCACTCCTACCAGCGCATGACGATGCATCATAGCAGAAAGATAGTTCAGACGGTCAGTCAGTGCGAGCGACTGTGGATAAGTATAGCTTTCACACATCTTCTCAATACCGCGGTGGATATAACCCAAGTGAGGATATACACGCTTCACGGTCTCACCATCAACCACGGTCTGCAAGCGAAGCACACCATGGGTAGAAGGGTGCTGAGGACCGATGTTGATGACATAATCGTCGTCGGTAAAGAGTTTATTCTGCTTCGAACAGAGATGACCATCCTTGTCGAGCCAGTATTCCATACCATAGTCAGGCTCTTTATCGTCTTCAAGCACATAGTCATCATTAAACTTCCAATCCTTGCGGAAGGGATGTCCTTTGAAGTCATTGCGGAGGAAGAGACGACGCATATCGGGATGACCGAGGAAGAGGATACCGAAGAAGTCATAGACCTCGCGTTCCAACAGATCGGCAACATGCCAGATATTGGTCACAGTAGGAATCACACTCTCACCGTCAACCACCTTAGCAAGCATTTTCACGCTGCAACGCTCATGGCTGTCGGTATTTTCGAGAATATAGACACAGCCAAGGCCTTCTTCAGCGCCGAAGTCCTCACCAACAATAGTTACAAGATAATCAAAGTGTTTCTTGTCCTTCAAGTTCTGCATCTCTGAGGCGAACTTGTCGAAATCGAATACTAAATGCTCAAGTTTCATGCGTTCTCCTCCTTCTCTTTCTTCATTTGTTCTACAAACTCCTGAGGCACATCGGTCACCACAATAGGTTCACGGCGATGATCACCCAGACGGCGTGCAACGAGTTCCTCGTTTGAAACACCCAGTTCGCGCTCAGTCTCCGACTGTTTGTGATTCGCACCACCGAAGAACTTCTCGATTTTCACCTTACGCTGCAACTGCATCATACCATACATGATAGCCTCTGGACGTGGAGGACAACCAGGAATAAACACATCCACTGGTACAATTTCCTCAATACCCTTCACCACATGATAGCTTGACTTGAAAGGACCACCGCTAATGGCACATCCTCCGACAGCTATCACATATTTTGGTTCAGCCATTTCATCGTACAGACGCTTCAAGGCTGGAGCCATCTTGTGGGTAATAGTACCGGCACACATGATCAAGTCGGCCTGACGGGGTGAGTTACGTGTCACCTCAAAGCCGAAGCGTGCGAAGTCGTAGCGTGAGCATCCACATGCCATAAACTCGATACCACAGCATGATGTAGCAAAAGTCAATGACCAGAGTGAGTTAGAGCGTCCCCAGTTGATCAACTGGTCGAGCGAACCTGTCACAACATTGACACCGCCTTCGTGCAGATCGTCAATAAGTTTCTCCAGTGTGGCATTGTCTTTGAATTCCTCGTAAGGAATACTCTTGATTTTCGGCTTTATTTCCATTCAAGAGCTCCTTTCTTCCAGGCATATGCCAGCCCGAACACTAATACAACCAAGAAGAAGCCGATGCTCAACAATGCTGCAACACCCATCTCCTTCACTACTACTGCCCATGGATAGAGGAAAACAGTTTCCACATCAAACATGAGGAAGAGGATGGCAAACAGATAGAAGCCTACACTAACCGGCAACCAAGAAGAACCATGAGTAGGAATACCACACTCATAGGGCTCGCCTTTTACCTTGTTGTAGCTTCGCGGACCAAGAAGTTTGGCCATCACATACGCTGCCACCACCAATGTAATAGCCGTCACGAGGACGGTAATTAACAAAGTAAAGTTCATAAAAGTTATAATATTATAATATCGATTTTGCTTAGCGCTTGCAAAGGTACTAACTTTAATCGAAACCACGAAACATTTTAGCATCGTTTTCTCGCTTTTTTCGTGCTTTTTCAAATAAGATACTGCCCGCACATTCACATTTCACATCACAAAGGATAAAATGCCACATTTACCGACCGCCAACTATCAAAGTGTAAAGTATCATCTACAACACGCTACCACAGTTTCTATTATCTGCTTACATTTTGCTTTCTCGCATAATTCAAGGTGGCACTACTTTAATTTTAGTTAATTTATGGTAGAAAAATAGGCAACGTCTTTGTTTTTTGAATAATAATTTAGTAATTTCGCAGTCGAAAAACAAAAAAATTCCAAAAACAAAAGAAATATGAAAAGAATCCTAACTCTAATGCTGATGCTGGCAATGGTTATAACCATTTCAGCAGAGAAAAAAGCCAAGTACGTGTTCTATTTTATCACAGACGGAACAGGTGTAAATACTGTGCTCGGTGCCGAGATGTATAATGCCGAAATGCAAGGCCGTATCGGTCGTGTACCATTCTGCATGACCTCATTTCCCATCGTAGGTGTAGCCTCTACATATTCTAACAATAGTGGAGTAACCGACTCTGCCGCTTCCGGTTCAGCTCTCGCCACAGGCGTGAAGACCGAGAATGGTGCTCTTGGTATGCGTCCCGACCTCAAGACACCCGTTACCTCTATTGCCGTATGGGCAAAAGAAGCAGGAATGAAGGTAGGTGTGGCATCAAGTGTTACCATAAACCATGCTACGCCCGCAGCATTCTATGCCCATCAGCCCAAGCGCTCATTGTCCTATGACATTGCCAAGGATATGATTGCTACCGACCTCGATTTCTATGGCGGTTCAGCTGTTGAAAAGGCAGAAGATCCCAAGAATCATCCTGGTGCTCCCTGCATTTATAAAGAGATGGAGAAAGCAGGATATGCTGTAGCTTTTGGTATGGCAGACTATCAGAAAAAAGCCAAGAAAGCCAAGAAGATGTTGCTTGTTCAGGATCCAAAGCACCTGAATCCTGCCTCAGACATATACTCTCTCCCCTACGCTATTGATGTTAAAGACGGCGAGATGACCATCGAAGACATTCTCCGCGCAGAAATTGAATTTCTGATGCGCGACAATAAGAACGGTTTCTTCTTGATGAATGAGATTGGCGGCAAGGTCGATTGGGCATGTCACGGACATGATGGCGCCACAGCATTTGCCGAGGTTGGTGCTGTAGATCGTTGCATCAAGATTGCCTATGAATTCTACAAGCAGCATCCCGACGAGACACTTATCGTGCTCACCGCAGACCACGAAACTGGCGGTTTAGTACTTGCCAACAACGGTCTCTATGCTTTGAACCTCAAAGCTCTGGGCAACCAAAAAGTAAGTATCGACGGATTCACACAGGTTCTCCGCAATCTCCGCAAGCAGACTTCCAATAAAGTAACATGGGAACAAGCCAAGCAAGCTCTGACCGACAACTTCGGTTTCTGGACTGCATTGGAACTCACTAAGGACGAAGAGGCATCTCTCCAAAAGGTATGGCATGAATCTTTCGAAGGCAAGGCAGAGGATGTGAAGAACGAATACACAGCCAATGAACCCCTTGCTGAAGAAGCCAGACACATCATCAACACCAAAGCTCTGATCTCATGGAGTACAAACGGTCACTCTGCAGGTCTCGTTCCTGTATATGCTATCGGTGTAGGTTCTGAGCAGTTCATGGGTCACAACGATAATGCCCAGATTCCTGTCAAGATTGCCAAGGCAGCTGGATACAATATTCCAGGATATCTGAAATAAGAGAAAATCACTTATCAGACTCCACCACTTGCAGAGTCGATAGATGATTGAAATACAATTCCCCAAACAACAATCCCAAGTGTCAAGCACTTGGGATTGTTAGTTAATGCAACCTAAAATAATATCAAACCGTGCGCTCGATGATTTCGAGACACATACGGCTATTGTGATAAGGACACTTCCAGAATCCGGCTTTGTCATCATCCAGATTCAAAGTACCATCTTTACGACGGCTCCAGTGCCACTCGCCATTTTCATTGTCTATAAGGTTCTCCTTAATATATGTCCAACAGTGTTGTGCTTTCTGCAAAGCAGACTCGTCACCGAAATACTGATAGATATTAAAGAAACCTACCACTGCTTCAGCCTGTACCCACCAATGGAGGTCGCTATCCACATAGCCAGTGTCGAGATTAGCTTCATGAACCATAGAACCATCGGCATTAAGTCCTTTCTCTGAAGCTTTCGCCACCACTTCAACGATGGGCTCCACCTTCTTCAATACTTCAGCATCACCCAATACAAGGGCTGCCTCATGAATAAGCCATGAGCATTCGATATCATGTCCATAACTCTCCAATGCTCCTGCACCACGTTTCCAATCCATATCGAAGAAAAGATCGAGATGATGAGTTTCAGGATTGAGGATACGGTCTGTGAAGATATCTATCAGATTATGCAGAGAAGCCTTCAGCTCATCTGATTTCCATACGCGGTACAGATTGGTATAGGGTTCGATGATATGGAGATGGGTATTCTGCGACTTAGGATAGTTGGCATCAAGTTCCGACAAACGCATATCGGCAATCGGTTGCCAATCTCGTGTCATAGCCTCAATATAACCATTATATTCATGGTCGAGAGCATGTTCCTCAATGCATCGGTAGAGATCAATTGCCACTTTCAATGCCTCTGCATCACCTGTTGCACGTGCATACTCCGACATGCCGTAGATAGCAAACCCAATGGCATAAAACTGTTTCTTGGTATCAAGAGGTTTGCCGTTGCAGTCAAGACTCCAATATACGCCACCATATTCAGGATCAATAAAATGATCGATGATATAATGCTTAGCGCGACTGGCAGCCTCTAAATATGTTTTATCGCCCAACACACGATAGGCAGCAGAGAATGCCCATAGGATACGAGCATTAAGGATAGCCCCTTTCTCGGCATCGGCATGCAAATGTTCATGTCCGTCGATACGTCCATAGAATCCGCCATGCTCTTGGTCCACCATCTTGTCGAGCCAGAAGCGCAAGATGTTCTTCTGTAGAACATCCTGCATTTCTGTTTTCATTGTAGATACAATATTACTCATCGTTATTTCTTAATTGGGAATTTATAGGCCAACAGCATCAGCAGCAAGGCGATTGCTGCGGGGAACAGAGAGAATAGCGACCATACCATAGTCAGCACCGAATCGGTAACAGAAGCTGGATCGATAATCGTATTGCCAAAATCGTCTGTAATCATATTGGCACCTGCCCAACCAAGCAACAGGGCAATCAGCGAACCAGAGATAGCCGTACCAAACTTCTGCGACATAGTACCTGACGAGAAGATCAGTCCTGTAGCCGAGGTTCCGAAGTGTTCTGTATGATAGTCCGCCACATCGGCATACATAGACCAAAGCAATGGTGAATAGATACCGATACCCATTGAAGTAAGGATCACCAGACCAACCATCACGCTGATATATGCAGGATCCATTGGTATGAAGAAGAATGCTACCGATGTAACCAGGCAGAATACCGCAGCCCAGAAGAATGCCATACGTTTTGATCCAACTTTCTTGGCAAACCAAGGAGCCACGCCACCGAATACCATACAGGTAACTTCACCGAATGCCATGAATACTGTGAAGTTGATAATCAAGTTATCGATGGTCACATTGCCATGCAGACAGTAGTCAAACATATATCCAGCTACTGCGTAACGGAATCCGTTGAAGAAGTTGGTACAAACAGCCATGGCAGTCATGTAGAGCCATGCCTTGTTGCGAACAAGGTCACCAAACTGTCCAAACGAGAATTTTTCAGCTCTTACTGGTTTCAGACGCTCTTTAGTAAGCAGTCCGCATGCCAGCGTCATGATGGCAGCAACTGCACCCAGTACAGCGCCAGTCACGGCATACTGATGTGCTACACTACCTCCAATCCATTTCTGGAGATAGGGAAACGAGAGCAGGGTGGCAAATCCCATGGCATACGCCCCAATCATGCGATAGGCAGAGAATTGGTTTTTCTCGTTGTCATCTTCTGTCATCACACCCAGCAACGATCCGTACGGTACATTGACCATGGTATAGATCGCCATCATCAGCAGATAGAGGGTATAAGCATAGATGCGCTTACCCATATCTCCGAAATCAGGTGTAAAGAGCAGCAAGGCGAACACCAGTCCGAACGGAATAGCTCCGAAGATGAGCCAAGGGCGATAGGTGCCCCATCGTGACTGTGTTCTGTCAGCAAGACTTCCCATCAAGGGGTCTGTTACGACATCGAACATACGCGCTACGAGCATCAGCACAGCGGCATCAGCAAACGACAAGCCAAACACATTGGTAAAGAACAACGGAAAGGCGATAGACATCACTTTCCATACTATGCCACCTGCAGCGGCATCACCCAGCGCATAAGCAATTTTTTCCTTAACACTTGCCATAAATAATAAGGTGTTTATTTGTTCAACGACTTGTTTTTAGCCACCAGTTTTTTGATGGTTTCCACACTAAACTGTGTGCGGTATCCGTCAGCAGGTGTGTTCATGCAGTAATCCACCAAGCGATCGATGGTAGAAGTAGCCACATGCATGCGAGTATCGGAAGAAGCATAGTAGATGAACACTTTGCCATCTTCGTCGGCTATCCAACCATTGGTAAACACAACGTTCATCACGTCGCCGATATATTCCTCACCCTGTGGTACGAGCAGATATCCGCCTGGTTCTGCAATGACCTTTGTAGGATCTTCCAACGAAGTCATATACATATAGAGCACATAGCGCAGGCCGCTTGCACATCCACGTACACCATGGGCAAGATGCAACCATCCTTTATCGGTCTTGATGGGATGAGGACCTTCACCGTTCTTCACCTCCTGAATGGTGTGATAGTGGCGTGCGTTGATAATCTTCTCTTCTTTGATTTCTGCATGGGTGATGTCATCAACAAGTGCCCAACCGATGCCACCGCCTGAACCGGTATCGATGAATCCATCCTGCGGACGGGTGTAGAAAGCGTATTTACCCTCTACAAATTCCGGATGAAGCACCACATTACGCTGCTGGCTCTTGGTTTTCAAGTCTGGCAGACGTTCCCAGTTGATCAGATCTTTGGTACGTGCGATGGCAGCCGTAGCAGTAGCAGCGCTAAGGTCGCCGGGCTGAGCATCGTCGTGACGCTCGGCACAGAATACGCCATATATCCATCCATCCTCATGGGCGGTAAGACGCATATCGTAGATATTGGTAGCGGGAATCACATCTTCAGGCATCGTGATAGGCTCATCCCAGAAGCGGAAGTTATCCACGCCATTGGGACTTTCTGCCACAGCGAAGAAGCTCTTGCGGTCTGCACCTTCCACGCGAACCACCAACAGATACTTGCCATTCCATTTGATGGCACCAGAATTGAGGGTAGCATTCATCATGATGCGCTGCATCAGATAGGGGTTATCCTTTTCGTTAAAGTCATAACGCCACTCCAACGGAGTATGTTCTGCAGTAAGAATAGGATTCTTCCAACGGTCATAGATACCGTTACCCCACTCTTCCATTTCATTTTTCTTGGTCAGCAGCGCCTCATGATGAGCACGCAGAACCTTTACTTTTTCGTCAAAATTGCTCATTTTGTTTTGATGATTTATTGTTTTATTATTATTTAATTTTCTTAATATCTTTCAGAAAGAGCGTATTCTCAGCCTCATAGAGTTTCATAAAATCCTGTGCACAAGGCAACGAGGGAGACGGTCCGAAATATTCTTCCTTATAGTTGCGCCAAAGCAAGAAGTAACTGATGGGATAGCGATCCATTACAGGTTTCAACACGCGCGTCCACCAAGTTGCATCAGGCATATTCTTCAGTCCACACTCAGTCATGGCAAGCAGTTTACCGTTGCGCTTAGCAAAGTCGCTGAGGAAATTGAGGTCGGCTGTAACCTGGCTTACGAAGTCGGCTTCTGTCCCCCATTGGTAAGCATCTTCACCAATCAGCGTCACTCTATCATTACCGGGATAACGCAGCAGGAATCGTTCTTCGGTCCATCCGCCATCAAGGTTTGGCGAATAGCTCCACAACAGATTGTCAAGTCCTCGACCGTTGAGATAGTCTTGCAACATATTCCAGAGTTGGCGATATTCGGTATCGGTACAGAGTTTCTGTCCCCACCAGAACCATGATCCGTTATTTTCATGCCATGGGCGGAAGATGATGGGTACGGGTTGTCCCTTCTTGGTCTTCAGGCTGACGAGGAAATCGCCTACGCGCTGCATCCATGTTTGGAATTTAGCATGACACTTTCCACCTGGCAATATGTTCTTTACTACCGTAGAGTCAGTAACATCCCATGCTGTTCCTCCCGTAAGTGGGTTGCGTGGGTGCCAACTGATGGTAACAATACCTCCACGTTCGTAGTGAGCAATGAGTTCATCGTGTATGCGAGTAAAGGGCACACTATCGAGATTTTTCTTGTCGTCCATCTCTATGCCTCCGAGATCAAATCCCATCAAGGCAGGATAGTCGCCTACGGTTTCAAGCACATCACTTCGGTTTTGTTCCCATTCCCATGTCACTCCATAGAAGGGATCATCCTGATGTGCCATCATGTAACCTTTGGGTTGCAAGAGGCGCAACCGCTGTTCCAGTTGTTTGCCGCCATCAATTGTCTTCTTTGCCATGATTTGTAGTGGGCAACCTGCCAACATCAAGGCTGCCATGGCTATCATTGTCATCATCTTCATGGTTTGATATTCATTTGAGTGAGCAACCAGTTTTCCCATTCATCCCATTGTTCCTGATACCAGAAATGGGCTGTCTGCTGATAAGGCGTGATAGACTTCGGACCTTTCACTATATTATAGGTCGCCCATGCTGTAGTGGGTGGCACTACATCATCATTATATCCAAAGGAGAACCATCCGGTTTGTGCATTGGTGATGCGGCGTGCAAAGTTCACTCCGTCGTAATAGCGTGAAGTCTCGATTTGTTTCTCCATTCCCTTGCCTTTGTTCCAATAGAAATAGTGGGGCCATCCGCAAGCCACGCCTTTCAGCGAAGCGGTATGGTCGCAAAGTGCTGCATGCACGGGAGCGTAGAATGTGATGCGGCGATCGAGTCCGGCTGTTGCCAACGAGAGGAATCCGCCCTGACTTGAACCAGTCACACCCAGTTCTTTGCCGTTCCATGGTGTGTATTGTTCGATATAGTCGAGTGCACGAATACATCCCAACACCACATGTTTATAGTAGCTCTTATCGCGATTGTCCATGCCAAATTCCCAATATCCGTTGAGTGCACCCTGTCCGAGGTCGTCATAAACAGACTGCTGCATGGTAACGGGAATGCCATGAATACCTATTTCGAGCGTCACGGCACCTTTCGATGCTGTATAGATGTCGCCACCATAGGGGCGCACACCTGCACCAGGCACACGGAGCAAAGCGGGATACTTACCCGGCTTTACGGGTTCGCAGAGGATGCCATAAGTGCGTGATCCCCAGCGCACATTCTGGAAGCTCACTTCATAGACGTTAACGTCTTTGGTGCAACGTTCTGGCAATAGGCGCTTGGTAGGATTGAGGTCTGTATGGCGTGCTTCGCTAATGGCATTCTGCCAGAACTGGTCGAAATCGGCAGGATTGACCGTTGTAGGTTTCAACTGTTCGGGTGAGAAGGCTGCTGAACATGCGCCTTTATATTCCTTACCTCCGATAGTGGTCTTCACATCCACGCGGTAGAATCCGGGTTTGCTCATCTTGCCCTTCACGGTCAAGGTACCGTCTTTAAGCACTACGGCGGTTTTCTTCACATCTTGATACATCTCCGGCCCTGCCTCATAGTCGATAACGGCTCCGGCAAGGGGTGTTGCCGATTTGGTAACAGAGATACGGAAAGTTGCGGTCTCTCCTACTTTGTAGGTCCAATCCTGATGATCGGGCACTACGTTGACCTGGATATTGTAGCCTCTGATTTGGGCTGCCACAGGCAGCACGCAGACAGTAGCCAGCAACAGCAGGAGTGTCTTCATAAAATGTTTCATGTTCTTAGTATTTGGATTTTTGTTGTATTATCTTAATGGTTCGTGGGGAGTGTCACGACATTACTGTCGCTCATAGCGCTCTTCCACCAAGCATCGCTACACATGGTGTCTGTAGAACCTTGCTTGCCTTGGTACCACACCATGAAATGTCCCCATTTGGCACCAGCAGTCCAGCAGTTGCCGATATTTCCCTGCTCGCCATTATCACTCTTACCACATTCACCCAGCACAATCATCTTGGTGGGATAGGCAGCTTGCAGTTCGGTAAATTCCTGTTTGTTTTTCTCCACACTACAGCCATAGAGGTCGCGTGCCACCATATCTACATATTGGTCACCCGGATACCAGTCGTTATCTTGGTTGTACTGTGTGGCGTCGCCGTTAAAGTTTTGTGAGGTCCATATCCAGATCAGGTTTTTCACTCCTTTCTGTTTGAAATAGTCGAACATAGCAATCCAGAGTTTTTTATAGTTGGCAGATCCTTCTGCACCCCACCAGAACCAGGCTTTGCCCCAGCTGGCACCAGATTTCAAGGTAGCATTTCCTGCACCTTCATGGAATGGGCGCCATGTCGCAGCAATTCCTGCATCTTGCAGTTTCAACAAGACAGCCGCCACTTTATCCATTTCCTGATAGAACCACTTGTTTTCCCACGTGCCTTCTTTCAGCGCATTAGAGGCTTTGAACGTGGTTTTTGTAGGATCACAAGTCACACCAGAACCATCCATCTTGACTTCTGTATTCTCACTTGTAGGCACATTGAAATGCCACATCAACTGAACAATACCGCCTTTGTCTGCCCAATTCTTTACGGGAGTAATGTCGTTATAATTAATCCATCCGTTACTACCCTGATTAGGCACATAGATATGGATAAAGTCGAAACAGTTCATGGCGGGATATTTACCTGTCAGCGCCTTGACCTTATCGGCAATTTTTGTATTCCAGTTCACATCAGCCATCACACTACTAATCACCTTTTTGCCATACAGACCCTGGAAATAATCATAGAGATCTTTTACCTGTTGGGTTTGTCCTGCCACGAGAGTCTTTGTGATGTTGACTGCGGGAGTTTTGTAGGTTGTGAAACTGAAACTGTAGGCTGCAGTAGTATTTTTCACCAATCCGGCAGGAATGGTTATAGCTACAGTAGTGCCCTCATCGGGGCAATTAGCTTTGATAGTGAGTGTACGTGCAGAACTCTTCAGACTCTTTACCGTACCGCCGGCAATCTGTACTTTGGCAACATCAGTAGAAGTCAGCGTGATGTTCTGGTCATATTTCACATCGATAGTCACATCACCCACAGCAATATCTTTTGCACCATTTGCAGGTGTGACCGATACCACATTAGGAACTGTTGGTTGATTACCACCACCGACATCATTAGGATCGTCACCACCACATCCCACTGCCAATACGGCAGCAGCAAACATCATTAGAAGTTTTGAAATTTTCATGATTTATATATTTATATTCTCGTTTTATGTATTTCGTAATATTCGACTGCAAAGTTAGTGGTTTTTTCTGAAATAGACCGATACTTTAATGACTAACTCGCGTACTATTACTTTTATCTTTCAGATTACACAATTCAACCTTGTTATCAACTGAATTTAAGTCCCATTCTTCACATGCCTCATCCCGAATCCATCCCGAAAGCATCCCGAAGAAAAAGTATCATTACACCTATTATTTTTCAGATTTATGAAGTGGTAGAGAAATAGCGTCTGAACTCAAATCGCATACAGGAATTTTAGTTTTCAAAAAAATTCGACCACACGACCACAGACCTGTGCATCGCGCTGTTGGTCAGTATTTTAAGTGGTGGTCGAAGCTATTTATATCGACCACCCTTCGACCACCGCCAAAATTTGTCGAATTTTACATCTCAGCCCAATATGCGTATTGTCAGATATCTCCAAACCTTTGGCAAAAGTATTGTCCAACGTTAGGCAATAGTATTGCCCAACGTTAGGCAATGGTATTGCCCAACGTTAGGCAAAAGTGTTTTCAAACGTTTGGCAAAAGTGTTTTCAAACGTTTGACAAAGGTCTTTTCAACGTTTGATAAATGTATTATCCAACGTTTGATAAAGGAGTTATCCAACGTTTGATAAAGGTATTATCCAATATTTGACAAAGGTTTTTGCAATATTGCATAATAGTTCTTATCTGCTAACGTAAAACAAACGGGGAACAGTAGGAACTTTGGCTTACATCGTAAACAGGTGTTTGCAATCGATTTACGGTGGTCGATGGGTGGTCGATACAAACGCCTTCGACCACCACTTAAAATACTGACCAACAGCGCGATGCACAGGTCAGTGGTCGAGTGGTCGAAATTTCACGAAAACTAAAATTTCTGTACGCGAATACCTCAAAATCAAGAAGAGGCGCATCCTCGTCGGATGCGCCTCAATTCTTTATAATCAATTACTTAGAGTTTACTCAATAGTAATCTTCGTAATCTTCACGTTGTCACCATTGGCAATGAACGTACCGCCCCAATTCTGCTTCTTGTATGCAGCGTCAAGCATTGCTTGCGTGAGGGTAAGCGAAACCTTACCGCCATTGGCTGCGAGATCGCATGCTGTGAACTTTCCATTATCGTCATTGCCAGGATTAGAGAATCTTGCATAGGTTCCTCCCCAGTGACCTTCAACGATTTCAAGCTGCCAATTGGTATCGGTTGGAGTAATGTAGAAGTTGATAGTCTGACCAACAGAAGCATCAGCATCCTTCAACTCAGCACCTCCATCAGAGAGGAGATTAGGCTGGTTGCCCCAATCGTCGGCAATGGCCTCACCTGTCCACAAAGTTGTTTCCACAGAGATATGCTCTACAAGAGCCACCTTGGTAAGGATAAAGCCAGCACCGCAGATAACAAGACCTTGATTTTTATCAGACAGTTTGTCTATCATAGCCTGTGTGAGTACAAGACGATATTCCTTGGCATCATTAGGCATTGAGATGTTACCATCGTTGTCAGAGCCAGCCAGTTCTTTGGTACCAGGCAGAGCACCCCAACCATCGCCACAAGCAAAGCGCATCTTACAGTAGCCAATAGCTGGATCTACACCAAATGTCACAACGAGTTCGGTTCCTGGAGTTACCTGACTCCAATCATAACCACCCCATGACAAGGCAGTAAAGCCATTTGCCCAGTCACCAGAAGAGTGTGCACCGGTCCAGATCACTGTAGTAATCTCGGTATTGGGGATGAAGTCAATCTTATAAGTAATCTCGCCATTTGAAGAAATAAGGCGAACACTTGTACCCTTCTTAGCATTATCAGGAGCACCAACAGTCAACGTGTTACCGCTTACAATGAACTGGCAAGCTTTTCCGGCGATTTCCACACCTGTAAGCTTGTCGCCATTAGCAATAGGCAATACGAAGGTCTGACCTGCATGAAGTTCTGCATCTTCACCAGGAAGTTCTGTAACATAACAGAATACTGCCTCATTAATGGTAAGTTTAGGAGCGTTTATCGTAACACCATTGGCAAGTTTCAATACAGGAGCGCCAGATGCTGCTGCCATAGGAACTTTGACATTCAGAGTAGTACCATCAGCAGAAACTGCATCTTTCTCTACGGTTGCTTCAGCACCACCGAAGTCAACGCTCTTCACGAGGTCAAGGTCGGTACCGATAATTTGGATAGTAGAACCAGCACTTGCAGGATTAGCATTGTAACCTGTTGCGGTTGGCTTAACGAGAGTGAAGTCAACTTCTACTTTCTGACCATTTGCCATCACGAGGCGGAGCTTGCCTTCGGTAGCTGTTTCAGGAACGGCTGTCACAACAACCTTATCGGCAGCTACGCTGATAGCTTCGCCAGACAGAGCGTCAGCATTGTCAAACTCTACTGCTGTTACCAGATCCATATCCTTACCAGAGATGGTCAGCGCAGCACCAGCTTTCACAGGAGCAGGAGCAGCTACACAGTCAGAAGGCTTAACAGTTTCAACCATAGCAGCAGGTACCTCTACGTCTGATTTGCAGACGAGATCGATAGCTCCATCGGGAGCTTCAGCAGGCAGCACGAACGAGAGGCTCTTGCCATCTTCAGCAATAGTGAATTCGGTAATCTCAACACCACCAACCTTAACGGCTTTGATCAGCTGCATATAGTCACCAGTAACGGTTACGGTTTCACCAGCCTTGGCAGTAATAGTACCTTCAGCGTCAACCTCGTTGCGTCCCTTTACCTTAGCAACGGTAGGAGTACCAACGATGAGACGGTCGTCGCTCAATACAATCTGATAGTCGAGTTTTGCAGCATCGCCCACGGTAAGGTCAGCGGTGTAGAACTGCAGTTTACCGGTCTTGGCATCCTCAGGAACCTTCACCTTGATGGTGTAGCGGTCGTGCTGGAGGAAGTCTTTTTCGCTGACAACCACGTTGTCGGCAAAAGCCATAGAGTGAATCAGGTTGAGATAACCATCCTCGTCACCCTTGATTTCAATCACATCGCCAGGCATTGCCGATGGAGTGATGCTCTTGATAACGATACCCTCAGTATAGGTCAGTGTAGATTTGGTAGTAATCTCCTGGTCGTTGTTTGCCACAAGTACTACATTACCTACCTCAGGACCATCGTGAGGAACGGTTACACGAATTTCACTGGGAACACCGGCCTTCACCACTTCGATAGTGGTAATAGCATCAACACCAGGAATGCGTACTTCGCGAATCTGGTCGAGGTTGCTACCGATGAAGCGCAACTGACCGCCACGCATCACAGGAGAAGGACCGAAAGCATTGAGCGACACACCACCTTGATACTGGTTGGTGTCTAAATCGTCGTTGCTGCACGCTGCCAGTGACAGCCCCATAAGGGCCATCACCAACAGGGTGAATATGTTATTGATCTTTTTCATAATATCCTTTTAGTTATTGATGTGTTATTTGTTAGGAACCACACGGAGGTTGTCGTAACGGAAGATCGGGGTACACTTCGTGCCCTGAACACCACCGTTGATAGGCCACATGATGAAGCTATCGAAACTTGAGATGCTCATTGGAGACGGAGCTTTGGTACCATCGTCGTTATAAACGAACTCGGTGAGAGGAATAGTTACTGTGATCCACTCATCGCCAGTATCGAACGAACCGGTTGACTTCCAAGGATTGTAGA
The DNA here is from genome assembly GCF_002251345.1 of Prevotella sp. P4-119. Lineage (NCBI taxonomy): Bacteria > Pseudomonadati > Bacteroidota > Bacteroidia > Bacteroidales > Prevotellaceae > Prevotella > Prevotella sp. P4-119. The sequence goes on from NZ_NPJB01000063.1 coordinate 230,432, forward strand.
GTGCACGAGGCAGGTCCTTACCACCATCAGCAGAAGTATGGATGTAAGTATTGTTCTGCCAAGAGTCGTTTGCACAGAGCTTATTGTTCACAAAGAGAATCTGGAGTGCACCGGCAGACCAAGGATTGCTTGATGGGATGTAAAGCTCAAACTTGAACGACATATTCTCCCAGTCAGAGAAGTCGATGATGTTGCGCAGAGGCACACCGGCACCTTCCTTGATGCTCATAGGATCTCCGTTCCAGTTACCACACCAGAATGGGAGTTTCAATCCTTCAACCCATCCACCTTCTGTTTCAACAGGACCTAACTGACAGTAAGCACCGCTAATACCACCTTCGGTAGAGTATTTAGCATCAATGTTCCATCCCTGAGGTATAACACCCTTAGGACCTGCATTGTTAGGACCGTCAAAGTCGGTAATGATGTTACGGCTGTCAGCATAATAGAATGATGAATTTCCTTCACCGTAAATGGTAGAAACCTTGATGCGACCTTCTTTTGCTCCCTCTGGAACGATGAATGAGATAGAAGACTGAGTAATCTTCTTGATATTCTCACGAGGAACTTCAAGATTCATTGAGTTGTCGATACCTGTGAAGGTCAGAGTCAGTGGCTGGTTGGGGTCATCTACAAAGTACTGACCGTTGATCTGAGCCAATTCACCTACATGAACATATTCACACTTCATTGAAGTTACAGCAGGTTCTGGCACCATCACCTTGAAATCGTATGTAGTGGTATCCTGACTCTTGTTGACCATATAGATCTTACCAGTGTTGCTGGCAGGAATCTGGTTTGGAATAGTTACCAACATGGTATGGTCCGTGATATAACTGGTGTTGAGCACAGCCTTCACATCATTGAAATACATTTCCTTGATGCTGGTCAGGTTGTTACCGACAATACAGATACCCGAACCGGTGTATGCCGAAGTCAGCAAAGAGTCCTTTGCGGCAACATCCTGTGGGCGGATATAACTGATCGTAGGATTACCATCGGTCAGTTCGAATTTATCTGGCTCATCTTCACAAGCGGTGAAACCCAAACCCAGGGTCACAACGCCAATTGCAAGGAGAAACCGTTTCATATTTCTTTTCATAATATCTTTCTGTTTCTTAAATTACACATTAATAAGAATAGGTTGCACGGATGTCAACATGTACACTTGGAGAACCAGTAGCCAAATTCGGGTTCAGAGCAACGTCCTCTGATGGGAATGGCAGTGTGAAGCTGTTGGCTGTCACATTGGGAACTTCTGTATCATAGTCATATTCAACCTGTCCGTCGGTAGTGGTGAGGTTCCATGTACCAGACTTGTAGTATGCCTTATACAAAGGATCGCAGTTCCAGAGACGGTTACGGTGCTGAGCCTTAAGTTCGGCAATACAGCTGTTTACATCATAGTATGCACGACGTACGAAATCATACCAACGGTCGCCTTCACCAGCAAACTCCAGACGACGCTCCTTCCAGATCATGTCGAAGTTGAGCGAAGTAACGGCAACGGCAGTAGGAATAGCACGCTGATGAACAGCATTGAAAGCATCAAGAGCTGATTGCTCACTGCCACGACCCAGCAGCGTCATAGCCTCAGCGTGGATGAGATATACATCAGAGAGGCGGAGAATATGGGTTGCAAGAGCTGATGCCATACGTCCGTCGGCAATACCCATTTCAGCCTGGTGGTCTGCTGCATCACCGTAGAGATGCTTCACGTTGTTAGAACCGCAAGGACCTTCGAGCTGCTCTGTTGCAGAAGCATTGTATGACTTGTCATAGATGAATTTAAGATAGTCGAAACCACCCTTGTCACGCCAGAAATAAGCGTACTTATCGCCAGCAATCATCATGGTAGCCTTACGACGGGTGTCGATATCGGCACGGCTTGCAGGGCTCTGCCACTCTACCAGACGAGAATCCTTGCCTGTACCATCAATCTTGATGACACCGAAAGCTTCCATCAGGTCGGTAGAAGGACCACCCCAGCCTCCCCATACAGAACCAACCTCACACATGCCTTCGATAGCAAGGTCAGATTGCAATGTGTTCTGGCTAGTCCAGTGTGCACCAACAGTCCAACGCCAAGCAATCAAGCTTTCAGGGCAAGTGTTGTTGGAACCACGGAAGATGTCTTCATAGTTGTCCATGAGTTTACGACCGGAGTTATCGATCACGTCTTTTGCATAGTCTGCAGCTTTCTGCAAGTCTTCGTTGTTGAGCGAACCACTCACACCTGCCTTGGTCAGATAAACCTTCGACAGAAGACCTTCTGCGCAGTAGTAGTCGATACGACCTGGATCAGATGATTTGGGCAACAGCTCCATAGCCTTCTCCAAAGTAAGGATGATATACTCATAGACGTCAGCTTTCTCCACTTTCGACAATTCATTGTATTTGCCAGATGCCAACATGGCAGAGTTGTCGTGAATGATGGGGACATCGCCGAAGGTACGAACGAGGTAGAAGTAAGCCATGGCTTTCCATGTCAGACACTCTCCCATGCACTGGTTCTTTACTTCCTGTGAAGCAGAGGCACCTTTCAGAGACTCATATACTGTTGAGCAGTGACCAATCTCAGCCCACAGTGAATATGACATATTGACGAGGTCCTGGTCAGTACCGTTTACTGAGAAGTTGAGGTAAGGAGAATTTCCCCAGTACATATTGCCAGAAAACACCTCACCCACCTTGATGAAACCACGTTGGAAGTCATACCAGGGAGAGTTGTAGAGATAGTTCACACCAGCAATACATGCTTTATCAGAACCATAGAAGTTCTCGGTGTTGTAGTTATCCTCCGTAGGACGATCGAGGAAGTCCTCACAAGAGGTTGTCAGGAACGATGCGGTGATCAAAGCACCGATTCCCAAAACATTTTTCAAAGATATATTAAAATTCATATTGTGTTCTGTTTAGGAGTTATCAGAATGAAACATTAAGACCAAAGGTCCATGATGTTGGTGAAGGATAACGACCATTATCAAGACCAAACACATTGGCACTGGTAGTAGAAGCACCAACTTCAGGATCGTAACCGTCGTAACCGGTGATAGTGAAGAGGTTGGTAGCAGAGATAGTGGCACGAACGTTTTCGAGTCCAATCTTACCTACGAGTTTCTTATCGAAGGTATAGCTGAGGCTGATGTTCTTCAGGCGAAGGTATGAACCGTCCTGAATGAAGCGTGAGCTCCAAGCGTCGTTGTCGTTCGGGTCGTTGATAGAAGCACGTGGGTAACCACCGTTTCCTGTAGCAACCACATTAGCAATGTTGTTGTACCAACCATCGGCATAAACGCCATCGGCAGGAGCCAGATGAACACGACCGTTGACGTCGGTCAGCTGGTTGGTCCATGCAGAGTTCATGTGAGTAAGCTTCATCTTGTTGTAGTTACCGACCTTGTTGCCTACAGAACCATTGATGAATACGGTCAGATCCCACTGCTTGTAGTGGAATGTGTTGTTCCAACCAAAGGTGAAGTCAGGCAGCGGAGAACCGATATTGGTCTTATCCTTTTCGTCGATAACACCGTCACCGTTCACATCTTTATATTTAATATCACCTACGAATGTGGTGTTGCGTGAGTTATACTTGGTAGGATCGGTGCTCCATTCTGCCTTGGTCACATTACCGTTTTCGTCACGTTCTACAGTAACAGGGTTGTTTGACTGCAGGGTGTTAACAGGTGAGTTGAGCAAATCTTCAAACGAAGTATAAACGCCTTCAACCTCATAACCATAGAAGTTGTAGAGTGATTCGCCAACTACTGAACGTGCAACGACGTCAGTCCACTGTCCATAACCAAGGAGAGCGGTTGAGTTAGAGAGGCTCTTCAGTTTGTTCTTGTTGAAAGAAATCTGGAAATCTGAACCCCAAGAGAAGTTCTTGGTTTCGATAGGACGGGTATTGAGGGCGATTTCAAGACCTTTGTTCTCGATGTCACCATAGTTTCCGTAAGGTGCAGCAAGTGCTGAAGAACCGTTACCTGATGTTCCCATGAATGAAGGAAGAATCAGCTGCATCAGCATGTCTGAAGACTTCTTGTTATAATAATCGACAACGAGGTTGACGCGGTTGTTGAAGAAACCGAGGTCAAGACCGATGTTCCACTGTTCCTGAGTTTCCCATTTGATGTCCAAGTTCTTGATGTTAGCAGGACGATAGCTGGTGCCGAGACCTGTTTCCATTACTGACATGGCAGATCCCCATTTGTAACCACCGATATTTGAGTTACCGGTCTGACCCCAACCGAGACGGAGCTTACCATTGGACAGCCATTTCACATCCTTCATAAACTTCTCGTTGGTGAAGCGCCATGCAGTAGCCAAAGAGTGGAAGCCTGCCCAACGCTTGTTAGGACCGAAGTTTGAAGAACCGTCGTAACGATAGGTGTAAGTAGCGAGGTAACGGTCATCGTAGTTATAGGTTTCACGAGTGAAGAATGAAGCCATGGCAGTAGAACCGAATCCGCTACCAATCTGAGGATCACCTGTACCAAGAGATGGATTGTGTACTACATCGCTGGGAAGAGCGGTGTTGAATACAGATAGGTAGTCATACTTCGACTCCCATGCTTCCTGACCGACCATGGCGGTGAAGCTATGTTTGCCGATAGAACCATTATAGGTCAGATAGTTCTTGAAGGTCCAGTAGGTGTTGGAGTTCTTCTGTGAACGTGCCTCGTTCTGCTCTACGTTGTAGTTTCCGAGATGCATAGTGGGGTTGAAAGTCTCACCATGAGTCCATCCGAGATCCCAACCAAATTCAGTATGCCAGGTCACGTTCTTAATAGGTGTTACATCGAAGAAGATGTTACCATTCAGTTTCTGACGTTTCAAAGTAATATCGTTGAGCAGCGCCATAGCGATTGGGTTGGGGCTGGTGAATCCCTCTTTGCTCACTGATGAGTATCCGCCATCGATATTATAAATCTGGATATCAGGAGGTGTGGTCAGCGAATACATGATAATACCCTCTTCACCGTCAGCTTTCAACAGATCTTCATCGGTCTGGCTGTAGGCAACGTTAACACCCATCTTCAACCATGTCTTCAGCTGGGCGTCGATATTGGCACGAAGTGAAATACGCTTAAAGTCAGAACCGATGATAGTTCCTTCCTGGTTCATGTAACCAGCGCTGACATAGTACTTCATCTTATCAGTACCACCCTGAGCACCAATCTGATGCTGGTGCTGGAAAGCAGTGCGGAACACAGCATCCTGCCAGTTGGTACCCTTACCGAGTACTGAAGGATCAGAATATGCAGGGTCTGCCTTTGTGATTTCTCCCTGAGCAACAAGGTCGTTGTAATACTCTGCAAACTCGCGGAGGTTCATCATGTCAAGGCGTTTGGTCTGACGTGACCATGTGGTAGAACCATCATAGGTGAACTTCGCTTCACCGGCTTTACCACGCTTGGTTGTGATGAGCACAACACCGTTGGCACCTTGGGCACCATAGATGGCGGTTGCAGAAGCATCCTTCAACACTTCCATGCTTACGATATCGCTGGGGTTGATGGTTGACAATGGCGAAATGGTTGAAACCGAACCGTTACCGAGCTTATCGCCCAATCCGTAGTCGGCACCAGACTGACCTCCTGACTGGAAGATCACACCGTCAACAACATATAGAGGTTCTGCACCGGCGTTGATGGTAGCTTGACCACGCACGCGAATAGAAGAGGCAGAACCAGGAGCACCTGAAGTCTGTACGGCGGTCACACCAGTAACACGACCGGCAAAAGCCTGGTCGATATTGGTAACATTTGCATTCTTAAGTGCTTTTTCGTCCATGGTAAACGAAGCACCGGCAAGGTCGCTTTTCTTCATCGTACCGTAACCAACGACTACGACTTCATCAAGCATTTTTTTGTCTTCCTCCAGCGTAATGCTATAAGAGGTTTTGCTGTCAACCTTCACTTCCTTGGTAATGTAACCGATGTAGGAAATGACGAGGGTCTGACCTGGGTTAACGTTAAGTGAGAATTTACCGTCGAAATCGGTAGCAACACCATTCGATGTGCCTTTCACCACTACACTTGCACCAATCACAGGACCCATAGCATCGCTAACAGTACCCGTGATCTTCTTGGACTGTTGAACTGCCTGTACCGATGCTTCGGCATGAGCAGCCATAACTGGCGAATACGCGCCCAACAGTGAGCACGCACCCATCAACAGCGCAGTCTTTCTGATTTTTTGATTCATACTTTTAGGTATTTTCTTTAATAAAAATGAATTAACATCGTGTTAGTAAATTGTTGAGAATCATATTCTCTTGTCGTAGCCAAGTCCACCGGACCCGCATACGCTGGAGTATCATTTTGGTCTTTCTGCTGTAATTATTTTAGGACATTTAATATTTATTTTTTATTTCTTTAAGTTTTCAATGTACGGTAGTGATATCAAATCACGTTGCAAAATTAGCATATAAAAACGAGATTTGATAATATTATAATGCTTAAATATAATACTATTTCACCACTATGTTAAAAAACACCAAATAATTT